>NZ_JAANNX010000047.1:0-40132 GCF_013363615.1 Streptomyces sp. CAI-85
TGATGGAGATCCGCGCGAAGTGCCGTCGGCTGAAGCAGCGCAACGACATCAAGCTGGTCATCATCGACTACCTCCAGCTCATGCAGGCCGGCGGCTCCAAGCGTTCCGAGAGCCGTCAGCAGGAGGTCTCGGACATGTCCCGGAACCTCAAGCTGCTGGCCAAGGAGCTGGAGGTCCCGGTGATCGCCCTCTCCCAGCTCAACCGTGGCCCCGAACAGCGCACCGACAAGAAGCCGATGGTGTCCGACCTGCGTGAGTCCGGCTCCATCGAGCAGGACGCCGACATGGTCATCCTGCTCCACCGTGAGGACGCCTACGAGAAGGAGTCGCCGCGCGCGGGCGAGGCGGACATCATCGTCGGCAAGCACCGAAACGGCCCGACGGCCACGATCACGGTGGCCTTCCAGGGCCACTACTCCCGCTTCGTGGACATGGCCCAGACGTAGCGGCTCAGCGCCGCGTCTCGTACCTGGTCATGACCACACCGCCGGGAAACGTGCGCGTCTCCACCAGGTTCAGGTTCACCCAGCCGTCCACCGCGGTGAAGAACGGCGTGCCGCTGCCCACGAGGACCGGATGGGTGGCGATCACGTACTCGTCGATCAGTCCGGCGCGCAGGGCCGCCCCGGCGAGGGTCGCGCCGCCGATGGTCATCGGGCCGCCGTCCTCGGCCTTGAGCCGGGTGATCTCGGCGACCGCGTCACCGGTGACCAGGCGGGTGTTCCAGTCGACCTTGTCGAGCGTCGAGGAGAACACCACCTTCGGGGTGTCCCGCCAGTTCCGCGCGAACGCGATCTCCGCCGGACCGGCGTCGGGCTGCTGGTCGCCGGTCGGCCAGTAGGAGCTCATCGCCTCCCACAACTTGCGCCCGTACAGCGTCAGCTCACTCGCCTGCTCCTGCTCCAGCCACCACTGAAACAGCTCATCACTCGGCGTCCCGCCCCACCCGATGTCATCGCCGACCGCGGCGATATAGCCGTCCAACGTCAGATTCATGCCGTAGATCAATTTCCGCATGACCCAGCCTTCCGTCCGAGGGTGCCCCAGTGTGGACCGGCGGGGCGCGGGAAACTCATCGGCGCGCGATCCGGGCTCGCCGGTCGTCCTCGTGGATGGATTCGACGCAGGGCGCTCGGGCGGGTGGACTGGGGGTATGACGACTTCTCAGGATGAGTTGCTTGCCGGGACGCGGCGGGCGTTGTTGCGGCGGGTTGCTGTGGCGCAGGCCGAGGGGCGGGCGCCTTCTCTTGTTGCTGCTGTGGTGCGGGGTGGGCGGGCCGTGTGGCACGGGGCGCGGTCGATGGTGGACGGGCATGTGCCGGACGAGCGGGTGCAGTACCGGATCGGGTCGATCACCAAGACGTTCACCGCCGTTCTCGTGCTGCGGCTGCGGGACGAGGGGGTGTTGGACCTCGGTGACCCGTTGGAGAAGCATCTGCCGGGGACCGGCGTGGGGGAGGTCACGGTCGCCGAGTTGTTGGCGCACTCCGGTGGGTTGGCCGCGGAGACGCCCGGTCCTTGGTGGGAGCGGACGCCCGGGGCCTTGCGGCCGGGGCTCGGGGATGTTCTCGGGGAGCGGCCCGTCGCGCATCCGGCCGGGCGGCGGCATCACTACTCCAATCCCGGATATGCCGTTCTCGGCGCCCTGGTGGAGGAGTTGCGCGGTGCGTCCTGGGAGGAGGTACTCCGGCGTGAAGTGCTCGAACCTCTGGGTCTTGACCGTACGAGTGTGCGGGCGCAGTCGCCGGCCGCGGGCGGGTGGGCCGTGCATCCGTGGGCCGATGTGATGATGGCGGAGCCGACCGAGGACTACGGTCCGATGGCTCCCGCCGGGCAGCTCTGGTCGACGACCGGTGATCTCGCTCGGTTCGCGGCCTTTCTCGTCAGGGGTGACGACCGGGTGTTGAGCGAGGAGTCGCTGCGGGAGATGCGCACCGCCGCGGCCCCTTCCGAGACCGCCGATCTCGCGGTCGGTGCCGGCTACGGGCTCGGTCTCCAGATCCAGCACCAGGACGGACGGCTGCTCGTGGGGCACTCCGGATCCGTGCCGGGCTTCCTGGCCAACCTCACCATCGGCGTGGCCGACGACGTTGCCGCGGTGGTCCTCGCCAACTGCACCTCCGGGCCGACGCTGTCCCAGGTGGGCGCCGATCTCGTCCGGATCGTCGCCGAGGCCGAGCCGCGGATTCCCGAGCCGTGGCGGCCGCTGAAGGAGGTGGAGCGGTCCCTGCTGGAGCTGGCAGGCCCCTGGTACTGGGGGACCAGCGCCTCCGTGCTCCGTGTGACGGCCGACGGGCTGCTCTCCCTGGCGCCGCTGTCCGGCGGCGGCCGCCGGTCCCGGTTCCGGCCGAACGGAGACGGCACCTGGACCGGCCTGGAGGGGTACTTCGCCGGAGAGCCGCTGCGGGCCGTACGCCGCCCGGACGGGACCGTGGACCACCTGGACGTCGGCTCGTTCGTGTTCACACGGGAGCCGTACGACGAGACGGCCGCTGTGCCCGGTGGAGTGGACCCGGAGGGATGGCGGGGGATCGGCTGACCGCGGCCCCGCCCCGAGAAGCGCTGTGTTTCACGTGAAACACAGCGCTTCCGGCGTTCAGAGCGACAGCTTGAAGCCCACGTGCGTGGCCTCGAAGCCCAGTCGCTCGTAGAAGCGGTGGGCGTCGGTGCGGGTGCTGTCGGACGTGAGCTGCACCAACTGGCAGTTCTCGCGCCGGGATTCCTCGATGGCCCACTCGATGAACCGGGTGCCCAGACCGCTGCCGCGCTCATCGGCGTGCACCCTCACGCCCTCGATGACGGACCGGGTCGCACCGCGCCGGGACAGCCCCGGAACGATCGTCAACTGAAGTGTGCCGACGACCCGCCCCTCCCGCACGGCCACCACCAGACGCTGGTTAGGGTCGGCGCTGATCCGCTCCAGGGCGGTGAGGTACGGGGTGAGGTCGTCGGGTGACTCGCGCCGGGCGCCCAGCGGATCGTCCGCGAGCAGGGCGACGATCGCGGGGACGTCCTCCGTCACAGCCGGCCGGATTTCAAGATCTCCCATGGCCGCACCCTATGCGGCGGTGGCCACCTTCAGGGATTCCACGACCCGGACCAGCGGGGCCAGTTCGGGATTGCGGGCGGCCTCGTCGAGGGCCTCACGCAGCGCCGCGTCATTGGTCGGCCGGGCCGCGTCGAGCAGCTCCAGTCCAGCCGCGGTGACGTTGGTGTAGATACCGCGCCGGTCGGTGGGGCAGAGGTAGCGCTCCAGCAGGCCGCGGTCCTCCAGGCGGGTCACCAGCCGGGTGGTCGCGCTCTGGCTCAGGACGACCGCGTCGGCGACCTGCTTCATCTGGAGATGGCCGCCCTCACCGTCGTGCTGCCGGCTGAGCACGTCGAGCAGCGAGTACTCGCGCACGCTCAGATCGTGCCGGGACTGGAGCGCGCGCTCGATGTGGGCCTCGATCCTCCCGTGCAGCAGAGCGAGGGCGGACCAGCCCTGGGCGAGGGCGGTGAGCGCGGGGTCCGTGGCAGTCATGGGTTCCTCCGTCCCGGAGCGGCTGACATCCAGGATAGAGCAGCCGCGCAATAGTCGTCGGTTGCATATAGCCCGCGTCTGCAACTATTGTGAACGCATGCAAAGCGCTCCTGCAATCGTCTGGGAAGGTGTACCACCCATGCCTCTCGCGCTTCTGGCCCTCGCGATCGGGGCCTTCGGAATCGGCACCACGGAATTCGTGATCATGGGCTTGCTGCCCGAGGTCGCTGGCGACTTCGGGGTCTCCATCCCCACGGCAGGCTTCCTGGTGACCGGCTACGCGCTCGGCGTGATGTTCGGCGCCCCGCTGATGACCGTCCTCGGCACCAAGATCTCCCGCAAGCGGATGCTGATGCTGCTCATGGGCCTGTTCATCATCGGCAACCTGCTCTCCGCCGTCGCCCCCGTCTTCGCCGTGATGCTGATCGGCCGCGTGGTCGCCTCGCTCGCCCACGGCGCCTTCTTCGGCATCGGCTCCGTCGTCGCGGCGGACCTGGTCGCCCCGGACAAGAAGGCCGGCGCCATCGCGATGATGTTCACCGGACTCACCGTCGCCAACGTCGTCGGCGTCCCGCTCGGCACCCTCGTCGGGCAGAGCGTCGGCTGGCGGGTCACCTTCGCCGTCGTCGCCGCACTGGGCGTCGTGGGCCTGGTCGGCATCGCCAAGCTGGTCCCCGAGCTGCCCCGCGCCGAGGGCGTGCGCCTGCGGCACGAACTCGCCGCCTTCAAGAACGCCCAGGTCCTGCTCGCCATGGCGATGACCGTCCTCGGCTTCGGCGGAGTTTTCGCGGCCATCACCTACATCGCGCCGATGATGACCCATGTGGCCGGCTTCGCGGACGGCTCCGTCACCTGGCTGCTGGTGCTGTTCGGGCTCGGCATGGTCGGCGGCAACCTCATCGGCGGCAAGTACGCCGACCGCGCCCTGATGCCCCTGCTGTACGTCTCCCTGGGCGCCCTCGCCGTCGTCCTGGCGCTCTTCACCCTCACCGCGCACCACAAGGTCCTCGCGGCCGTCACGATCGCCCTGATCGGCGCCCTGGGCTTCGCCACCGTCCCGCCGCTCCAGAAGCGCGTCCTCGACCAGGCGCACGGCGCCCCGACGCTCGCCTCGGCCGTCAACATCGGCGCCTTCAACCTCGGCAACGCCCTGTCCGCCTGGCTCGGCGGCCTCGTCATCGCCGCCGGCCTCGGCTACACCGCCCCCAACTGGGTCGGCGCCGCCCTCGCCGCCGCGGCCCTCCTCCTGGCCTTCGTCTCGGCCGCACTGGAACGCCGCGCCGGCAGCCCCAGCGCGCCCGGTACCGACGCCCCCGGCGCTGTCGTCACCGGCGCGACGCCCGCCGAGCACCGGACGCCCGTCTCCCACTGACGACGGCCTCCCCCTCGTCCCGCCGCCCCATCGGCAACCCTCCGCAGCACCACAAGGAGAAACATCCCCATGAGTACCACCACTGCCGTCGCCCCCCTGACCATCCAGGACGCCGAGGCCCTCGTCACCGCCGCCCGGCAGGCCGCCGAGGCCGCAGGAGTCACGGTCAGCGTCACCGTCCTGGACGCGGGTGGCCATCTGCTGGCCTTCCGACGGGACGACCGCGCCGTACTGATCTCCGGTGAGACCAGCACCCGCAAGGCGTACACCGCGCTCCAGCTCGACACCCCGACCGCCGACCTCGTCGACGCCGTACAGCCCGGCGGACCGTTCCACACCCTGCCCACCGCGCTCGACCGGCCGCTGCTGTTCATCGCGGGCGGGGTGCCGGTCCACCGCGACGGCCGTCTGATCGGCGCCCTCGGCATCGGGGGCGGCGCCCCGGAGCAGGACCACGCCTTCGCCACGGCGGCTCTGAAGACGCTCGTCTGAGACCACGGACGCACGACGCCGGTTCCCCTGGCCCCAGGAGAACCGGCGTCGTCGTTGAAGGATCCGCTCAGCCTGCCGCCACCGTCAGCGGAGCGAAGCGCCGCCGCCAGTCGCCGGGCAGCTCGGCGATGCCGTACGTCATCACGGCGTTGAAGGCGACCGACTCCAGACCTCGCTCCTTCGCCCAGGCGAGCAGTTCCTCGTGGCGCACGTCGATGTCGGTCCTCAGAGGCCGGTCGGTGTGCGCGGCCAGCGAGGCCAGCAGGGCCTTCGCGGTCTCCGTGTCCCGGGCGATCAGCGGGCCCACGACGTGGGTGTCCATGTTCGGCCAGGCGGCCGCGTAGCCGATGATCCGGCCGTCGGCCTCGGCGACGCGCACCTGGTCGGCGAAGGCCGGCAGCCGGGTGATCACAGGGGTGCGGTCGGCGCCGAACACCTCCTCGTCGAGCCGGAGGAGCGTGGGGAGATCCTCGGCCGTGGCCGCCCGGGTGCTGACCTTCGGCTCTGTGTCCTCGGGGCGGAAGCGGCCGCGGACCATCTCCGCGCGGCCGGTGGTCTTGAAGCCCAGCTCCTCGTACAGCGGACGCCCGTTGGGGGTCGCGTGCAGGGTCAGCGGGGTGGTGCCCATGTCGGCGATCACATGGCGCATCAGCTCTCGTCCGATGCCCTTCCGGGCGTGCCGCTCGGCGACCAGGACCATGCCGATCGCCCCGAGGACCGGGTTGCCGTACGGACCGTACTCCGTGACCACGCAGGCGGTGATCAGGCCGCCGTCGGGGTCGTCGACGCCGTACCCCTTCCCGGCGGAGAGCAGGAGGCCCCACTTGTGTTCCTCGCGTGGCCACCCCCGATCCTCGGACAAGTCGGCGCAGGCGATGAGGTCGCTGTGCGTCAGACGGCGAATGGGCAGAGCGCTGGGGGAAGGAGTCGGCACGCAGGTCAGGCTGTCCGACTCGGGGCCTCGGCGTCCACCTGATTCCCCTGAGACGTACGTGCTTTTGGCCATGCCGTCGACCAGCGCACCCCGCGCAGGCGAAGCGGCCTGTTTCACGTGAAACATCGCTAGCCTCGGCCCATGGCGAGACTTCATCTCTTCGACCTCGACGGCACCCTGCTGCACGGAACGTCCGCGCCGCTGGAGATCTCCCGCCAACTCGGTTTGCTGGCCGAGACCATGGCGCTGGAGCAGGCGATCTCCGCGGGGCGCATCGGGCCACCGGAGTACGCGACCCAGGTGCACGCCCTGTGGACACGGCTCACCGAGGAGCATGTCGTGGCGGCGTTCGAGGGGGCTCCCTGGCTGGCGCGGATTCGCGAGGTCTGGACGGAGATCAGTGACCGAGGGGAGTACTGCGCCGTCGTCTCCCTCTCGCCGTCCTTCTTCGTGGAGAGGCTTCTGGGCTGGGGTGCGCACGCGGCCTATGGATCACGGTTTCCCGCGATCCCGTTCACCGAGCCCGTGGACCCGGCCGGGGTGCTCAGTGCGCAGGCGAAGGTGGTGATCGCCGACCGGCTGTGCGCGGAGTTCGGAGTGACCCGCGACGACTGTGTCGCCTACGGCGACTCGCTCTCCGACAAGGATCTGTTCGCGGCGGTCCCGGTGTCGGTCGCGGTCAACGCCGACCGTCATCTGGCCGGCATCGCCACCCACTCCTACGCGGGCACGGATCTGTGGGACGCCTACGCATTGGTGCGCCCCGCCCTGTAGTGGAGAGGAGAGCCGGCGAAGCGCCTCAGCCCAGATCGGGCGCGTGCATGGCGCGGACGCCCTCGATGTTGCCGTCCAGGTAGTGCCGCAGGGAGAGCGGGACGAGATGGACGGAGGCGATCCCGACCCGGGTGAACGGTACGCGGACGATCTCGTACTCGCCCGCGGGCTCGTCGATCTCGGGGCCGTGGCGCAGGCCGGGGTCCATGGACTCCAGGCGGCAGACGAAGAAGTGCTGCACCTTCACACCGGTGGTGGCGGCATCCTCGCCGATGTGCTCGACGGTGTCGACGAAGCAGGGCACGACATCGGTGACCTTGGCGCCGAGTTCCTCGTGCACCTCTCGGTGCAGGGCGTCCACGACGGTGGCGTCGTCGGGTTCGACCCCGCCGCCGGGCGTGAGCCAGTACGGATCCACACCGGGCTTGGTGCGCTTGATCAGGATCAGGTCGTCGCCGTCCAGCAGAACGGCACGGGCGGTGCGCTTGACCACGGGTCGGACGGTCATGGGAGAAATGTGGCCCGGTTGGTTCCACGTGAAACATCGCGAAACGTCACTGGCCGAACCTGCTCCGTGATCTTCTCCCAACTGCCCGTCCGTTCCCGCTTCTCGGCCGTACGCGACCGTCTGTTCAGCACCACTCGGCGGCCGCGCCCAGCAGCCGGTCGTGGGCCCGGGCGACATGCGGCATTGCCAGGGTGCCGGCGCGCACCACCAGGACATAGGTCCGCAGCGGCGGCACCGCGGGCTCGTGCGGGGCGACGACCTCCCCGCGCTTCAGTGCGGCGGCGCAGAGGTAGCGGGGCAGAACCGCCAGGCCCGCCCCCGCGATCGCGCAGGCGAGGACCGCGCGTAGATCGGGGACGACGACCGTGCCCGAGGCGGCCGGCCGGGCGTCGAAGACGGCCGCCCAGTACCGGGAGACCAGCGGCAGCGACTCGTGCACCTCCACCACCGGCAGATCCTCCAGCGCGGCGGCGCCGTCGCGGCGCAGTCTGCCGGCGTCGATCCGGTCGGCCCAGTGGGGTGCGGCGACCAGGACATGTTCCTCGTCGCAGAGCGGGGTGGCGGTGAGCAGCGCGCCGCGCGGCCGGGCGGCGCTGATGGCCAGGTCGTGGTGTCCGGCGGCCAGGCCCTCCAGGACCTCCTCGGCGGTTCCGAAGGAGGCCCGCAGGGTCAGCCCCTGGCCGTCGTCGCCGCACAGTTCGGTGAGCGCGGGCAGGGCGCGCTCGGCGGTGAACTCCGGTGGTCCCGCCAGATGCAGGGTCCGCAGCGAGGAGTCGTCATCGAGGCCGGTCTCGGCGATCTCCACCAAGGCGTCGAGATGCGGGGCCGCCTTGTGGGCGAGTTCGTCGCCCATGGCCGTGGGGGTCACTCCGCGAGGCCGGCGCAGAAAGAGCGGACGGCCCACTTGCCGTTCAAGGGTGCGGATCTGGGAGGTGACGGCCGGCTGGGACAGACCCAGCAGGGCGGCGGCGCGGGTGAAGGAGCCGGCCCGGTGCACGGTCACGAAGGTGCGCAGCAAGGCCAGATCCATGAATCGTCCCCACCTCTCCGCCCTGGTACGCGGCTCCTGGGCAGCCCCAACTATAAATAAGTCGATAGGTCGCTGCCGCTACTGTGATTGGACACTGACACAGAGTCAACTAGCCTTGTTCGCGCGGTTCTTCGCGCGCGGAACCGAGGACGGTCCGAGCCACGAGGGGGGAGGCTCGGACCGTCCGTTGTACGTAGAGAGACCGCCGCGGGGGCGTCCGTAAGCCGGTCATCGCGCCGATTCCTTGAGCGCGCGCAGCACATCCGCCACCAGGTCCTCCGGGTCCTCCGCCCCCACCGACAGCCGGATGAAGCCCTCCGGCACGGCGTCACCGCCCCAGCGCCCGCGCCGCTCGGCCGTCGAACGCACCCCTCCGAAGCTCGTCGCGTCGTCCACGAGCCGCAGTTCCTCCAGGAAACGCTCGGCACGCGCGCGCGTGGGCAGCGTGAACGACACCACGCAGCCGTAGCGCCGCATCTGCCGTGAGGCGACCGGGTACGAGGGGTCGTCGGGCAGTCCCGGATACCGCAGCCCGCTCACCTCGGGGCAGGCCCGCAGCGCCTCGGCGACGGCCAGCGCGGTGGCGCTCTGCCGCTCGACGCGCAGATGCAGCGTGGCGATCGACCGGTGCGCCAGCCACGCCTCCATCGGCCCCGGGATCGCCCCCACGATCTTGCGCCAGCGCCGTACGGCGGTCATGGCCTCGCCGGTCCGCCCGCTGACGTAGCCGAGCAGGACGTCGCCGTGACCGGTGAGCTGTTTGGTGCCGCTGGCCACCGAGAAGTCGGCGCCGAGTTCCAGCGGGCGCTGCCCGAGCGGGGTCGCGAGCGTGTTGTCCACGGCCACGAGAGCGCCCCGCGCGTGTGCCGCCTCGACGAGCCGCCGGATGTCGCACACGTCGAGCCCCGGGTTCGACGGCGACTCGATCCACAGCAGCCGGGCGCCGTCGAGGGCGTCCAGTTGGGCGTCGCCCGCGGTCGGCGCGGTCCGCACCTCGATGCCGTACGCCTGCAACTGCGCGCGCACCAGGGGGAAGACCTGGTAGCCGTCGCCGGGCAGGACGACGGTGTCGCCGGAGCGCAGCAGGGAGAAGAGCACGGACGAGATCGCGGCCATCCCGGAGGCGAAGGCGAGCGTCTCGACGTCCTCCTGCCCGGGGGCCTCCAACTCGCCCAGGGCCCGCTCCAGGTGGGTCCAGGTCGGGTTCTCGTCGCGGCCGTAGGTGTACGGGCCGGTGGGCTCGCCCGGCAGATGGAAGTGGGCGGCGAACACCGGTCCCGGCAGGGTCGGCTCGTACTTGACCGGCTCGGGCAGTCCCGCGCGCACCACGCGCGTGCCGTCACCGGTGCTCTCGGGCCGCGGTGTGTCCCGGCCGTCCGCGGCGGGTCCGCTCATGTCGTGCGTCCTTCCAGTTCTTCACGTACCGCGGCGAGCAGTCCCGCGCCGGCCCGCTCCACCATCTCCAGGCACTCCACGAAGCCGTCCCGGCCCCCGTAGTAGGGGTCGGGCACGTCGAGGTCGTCGCCCGCGCCCGGGTCGTAGGACCGCAGCAGCCGTACCTTCGCGGCGTCCCGCGGTGAGGGCGCGAGGCGGCGCAGGGCCTTGAGGTGTCCGGTGTCGAGGGCGATCACCAGGTCCCGGCGGGCGAACCAGGACGGCTCGAACACCCGGGCCGCGTGGGCGAGGACATAGCCGTGCTCCCCGAGGACGGAGAGCGTGCGGGGATCGGCGTCCTCGCCCTCGTGCCAGCCGCCCGTGCCCGCGCTGTCGACCTCGACCACCGAGTCCAGCCCGGCGTCCGCCACCCGCGCGCGGAAGACCGACTCGGCCATCGGCGAGCGGCAGATGTTGCCGGTGCAGACGAAGCAGACGCGGTAGGTCATCGTGGGATTCAGTCCTCGTCGGGCAGGACGACGTTGAGGGCCCAGGAGACGACGGAGATGATCAGGCCGCCGACGACCGCGGTCCAGAACCCGTCGACATGGAAGGCCACGTCGAACACGTCGGCCAGCCACGACGTCAACAGCAGCATCAACGCGTTGACCACCAGGGTGATCAGGCCGAGCGTGAGGATGAACAGCGGGAAGGTCAGCACCTTCACGATCGGCTTGACCAGGAAGTTCACCAGGCCGAAGAGCAGGGCCACGACTATGAGGGTGCCGGCCTTCTTGGCCGTGCTGTCACCGGACAGGGTGATGCCGGAGACCACCCAGACGGCGACCGCCAGGGCGCCCGCGTTGGCGATCGTCTTGACTACGAAATTCTTCATGTGTCTGATCGTGGCAGAGAGATCGGCAACGAGCACCGGGCGAGGGCGGACAAACTCGATGAAGGCATTCCGGTTGGATGAACTGGAGGCGGAGCGGGCCGCCAACGACGGCGCCTACCTCCAGTTCCTGCGGGAGCGGAACATGTCGGTCGGGCTGTACGCGCTCGACGCCGGCGCCGCCGATCCCCAGAGACCGCACAGCCAGGACGAGGTGTACTTCGTGGTGAGCGGGCGGGCCTCGCTCACCGTCGGCATGGAGACGACCGAGGTGGCGCGCGGGAGTGTGGTGTACGTCCCGGCCGGAGTCGCCCACAAGTTCCATCACATCAGTGAGGATCTGAGGGTCATGGTGGTGTTCTCTCCGCCCGAGGCGTGACACCGGGTCTCGGGGTTCCCTAGGGGATCGTTCAGGGGAGGACAAGGGGCGCGAGGCGTCCGCCGGACCCCCTCGCGGATCTAGCATCGACCGCAGGACATGTAAAAGCGGATCCGGCCCGTCAGCGGCGCCGGACCACCGAAGGAGGAGGACAAGGGCGATGCGTGAGATCTTCGCGGGACTGCCGTGGTGGGTGAAGTGGGTGGCGGTGCCGGTCATCGCCCTCGTCGTGTTCGGCGGTCTGATAGCCAGCATCCTCGGCTTCGTGATCGCCCTGCTCTTCAAGCTGCTGGTCTTCGTCGCCCTGGTCGGCGGCCTGATCTACGTCGTACGGAAGTTCCTGTCGAGTTCCTCCTCGCGCGGGGACTGGTGAGCGGTGGCCGAGACCGGTGACCGGTAACGGGAATCACCGGTTCCCTCGGCCGGGGGAAGTTTCCCTCGCAGCCCGGCTGCGAGCGGTGGCAGGCGGTTAAAGTCCGGAGTTCGACGCGGGGGCCACGACCCCGCGAGCGGCGTACCTCCCCTCCCGTGTTCCCCGCACGGGCCGCCCCCCCTCGCGCCTTCGGAAGTGACCCTTGGCCATGGTTGACACCGCATCAGCGGCACCGCAGGCACCCCCCACCCGCCCCCGCTCCACCACACCCCCGCTCCAGCGCCCACCCCGCGCCGCGGCACCCCGGGCCACGGTCCCCGAGCAACCGCACCCGACCGTCACCCTGATCGGCTCCGTACAGCGCGCCATGCGGCTGCTGGAGTCCGTCGCCGAGCACCACGGCGGCGCCCCGGCCAAACAACTGGCCCGGGAGACGGGGCTCGCTCTGCCCACCGCCTATCACCTGCTGCGCACCCTGGTGCACGAGGGATATCTGCGCCGCGACAGGGGACTCTTCTTCCTCGGCGAGGCGGCCGAGCGGCTGGCCGGCAGCGGAGCGGCGCAGAAACGTCGCAGCACGGTCGCCGACACCCTTGCCCAGTGGCGCGATTCGATCGGTGCCCCCGTGTACTACGCCCGCTACCGGGAGGGCGAGGTCGAGGTCATGTACGTCGCCGACACCCCCGGCAATCCGGCGGTCGAGGAATGGGCGGACTTCCGCGAGACCGGCCATGCCCACGCCATCGGCCAGTGCCTGCTCTCCCAGGTCGACGAACCGACCCGCCGCGACCACCTCGCCCGCTACCCGGTGCAGTCGATCACGCCGTACACGGTGCGTGACGACACCAGCCTTCTGCGACGGCTGGAAAGGACGCGACGGATGGAACCGGTCGTCGAACGACAGGAGTACGCACTGGGGGCGGTGTGCGCCGCGATCCCGATCACGGTGGGCACGACGGCCGCGACACTGGCCATTTCCCTGCCCGCACGCCATGCCGACCGGTTGCTTCCGGCGGCCCGACAGCTTCAGAGCGAGATCGCGCGCAAGTTGGGGTCAATCGCGATCTCTATCAGTATCTGAAAACTCACTCCTTGTGATCTGTCGTGCACGTTCAGCAAGATACCCGCAGTGTCAGGGGTTGATTCCCGGCCAGTCGATGGCAGATGACGGCAGATGACGGGGTAGGGCGATGCGCGAGTCCGTACAGGCGGTACAGGCAGAGGTCATGATGAGCTTCCTCGTGTCCGAGGAACTCTCGTTCCGCATCCCGGTGGAGCTGAGCTACAAGGCCCACGATCCCTATGCCGTACGGCTCACCTTCCACCTTCCCGGGGACGCCCCGGTGACCTGGGCGTTCGGCCGTGAGCTGCTCATCGACGGGGTGGGCCGGGCGTGCGGCGAGGGGGATGTGCGGGTCTCGCCGGTCGATCCCGATGTGCTGGGCGAGGTGCTGATCCGGCTTCAGGTAGGCGGCGACCAGGCGCTGTTCCGTTCCTCGGCGGCGCCGCTGGTGGCGTTCCTCGACCGCACGGACAAGCTGGTCCCGCTGGGCCAGGAAGGCGCGCTCGCGGACTTCGACGCGCATCTGGACGAGGCGCTGGACCGGATCCTCGCGGAGGAGCAGAGCACGGGCTGAGCCGCAGGCGCCGAGGGGAGGCGGAACGCTTCGCCATGGGGTGGGGTTGAGAAGGAACGGTTCTGCGGGGTGGGGGTCGGTAGATGTCGAGGGGCGGCGGCGGTGAGCCGCGGGGCGCACGAGGGGGCCGGGGTTTCCGTGCTCGTGCGCCCGAGGCGTTTCAGCGCTTACGGCGTCGGCCCCTTCCAGTGCTGGCGCGCGGCGGGGTCTGGGGCTGTGTCTGGGTCTGGGTCTGGGACTGCTTGGTTCGGGCCGCGCCGGCTGTTCCGGGGTCCGGGCGGTCGGCCGCGACCACGAGCGCGGCGAGGGCCGTGGTGACCGGTACGGACGCGACCAGGCCGATCGAGCCCACCAGCGTGCGCACGATCTCCTCCGCCACCAACTCGCTGTTGGCGACCGTGCCGACGCTGCTCTGCGCGATCGAGAACAGCAGCAGGAGCGGCAGCGCGGCGCCGGCGTAGGCGAGCACGAGCGTGTTGACCACGGACGCGATGTGGTCGCGGCCGATGCGGATGCCGGCCCGGTACAGCCCGCGCCAGCCCATCGCGGGGTTGGCCTCGTGGAGCTCCCAGACCGCCGAGGTCTGGGTGACCGTGACGTCGTCGAGCACACCGAGCGAGCCGATGATGATGCCCGCGAGCAGCAGACCGCTCATGTCGATCGACGGGTACAGCCCGTGGATCAGGCCGGTGTTGTCGTCCGTGTTGCCGGTGAGCCCCGCCCAGTCGATGAAGACCGAGCCCAGAACGCCGATCAGCAGCAGCGAGATCAGCGTGCCGAGCACGGCCACTGATGTGCGGGCCGACAGCCCGTGACACAGATACAGGGCGATCAGCATGATCGCGCTGGACCCCACCACCGCCACGACCAGTGGGTTCGACCCCTCCAGGATCGCGGGCAGGATGAAGAAGTTCAGGATGAGGAAGCTGATCGCCAGCGCCACCAGGGCCATGACGCCTCGCAGTCGGCCCACGAGCACGACGGCGACCGCGAAGATCAGCGCGAGCACCGCCAGCGGCACCCGGCGGTTCACATCGGTCACCGAGTACTGGAGGTCCCGCGGCGCCGAGGGCTCGTAGGCGACGATGACCTGCTCGCCCTCGTGCAACTGCCGTGACTGGTCCGGCTGGACGATCTCGGTGAACGTACGGCCCTTGTCCTTGCCGGTGTCCACACGGATCGTGGCCTTCTTGCACGTCCCGTTCGCCTGCTGCACGGCCGAGGAGCCCTCGGCGGTGGAGGTGTCACCGGTCGGTGTGCCGCCCGAGGCGTTCACCGACGAGCAGCTCACGCTCACGACCTGGGTGACCGTGGCGTGCTGGGTCTGCCGGTCGAAGCCGACGCCGGTGCGCTCGTGCGCCGGGGCGCCGCCCGGCCACAGCAGGGCGAGACCGACCAGCACCGCCCCGGCGAAGGGGATCAGGATCGCCCCGATGACCTTGCGCAGGTGCTTGGAGACGGGGGCGGCGGGGCCGTGGCTGTGGCTGTGCGAGTGGCCGTGGCCGCCGCCGGAGCCGTGGCCGTTGCCGGGGCCGTGTCCGCCGCCGTGACCGGCACCGGAGCCGTGACCGTCGTGGCCGTGTCCGCTGTCGGATTCGTCGGTGGGGGTGTCGTCGGGGTCATGGCTGTGGTCGTAGCCGTGTTCGTGCTCGCGCCCCTGCCGCTGGCCGGGTTCGGGGCCGTAGCCCTGCCCGTGGTCGAAGTCCCGTTGCCCGTAGGGGTCGCCGGGGCCGGGGCGGCCGTAGCCGTAACCGCCCCCTGGGCCGGGGCCGGTACCGGGGCCCTGGGGCTGCCCCTGCCCGGATGGCGTCCCACCGGGTCGTTGCCCTTGCCCTGGGCCCTGCCCCCGTCCCTGACCCTGCCCCCGTCCCTGCCCCTGGCCCGGCCCTTGCCCCCGCCCTTGGCCGGGCCCCTGCGCAGGCCCCTGCCCCTCGGGATTGTGCCGAGGACCTCCGAGATCCGGCCGCTGGTGCGCAGGCACGGGTCGTTGGGCCCCGGTGCTCGGTCCCGGTCCGCCAGGACCAGGACTGGGACCAGGCCCCCGCCCCTGCCCCGTCGATGCGCCCCCGCCGTACCCCGGCCCTGGCCTCGCCCCCGGCCCCCGCCCGCCACGGTCGAACCCACCACCGGGCCCGCTCTCTTGGCTGAAATCGCGGTCGTCTCCAGCGGCACGGCCCGGGCCGTTGCCGGGGCCGCCGCCGGTGCCGGGCCTGCGCGGTGGCTCGGGTGAGTACGGGGGCTGGGGTGTCGAGGTCACCGACCGATCATCGCAAGAACGAAAGGGGCCCTCTGTTCACCGCGCCCGAATTGACGCTAGCGTGGAGCCACCTTTGCACACGCGGGAGCTCGGAGCACCGGGCTGAGAGGGCGCTGACCTCCGTCTTCGCGATGTTTCACGTGGAACGTCACTTCGCTGAGTGATGTTTCACATGAAACATCGGTGGACGGTAGCCGCTGCGTCGACCGCCGAACCTGTTACCGGGTAATGCCGGCGTAGGGAGTAGGTCTCATGACCAACAAGGACGTACGCACGCCTGCCTTGACGCAGAACGCGGCCGGCGGAGACGCGGCCGATGTGAGCGGCGGAGAGGCTGGAAAGTCCATCGGCTGGCACAAGGGATACGTCGAGGGCACTCGCCCTGATCTGCGTGTGCCGGTCCGTCAGGTGCATCTCACGAACGGGCAGTCGGTCACGCTGTACGACACCTCCGGCCCGTACACCGATCCGCTCGTCGACACGGACGTCCGCAGGGGGCTGGCGCCGCTGCGTGAGAACTGGATCATCGCTCGCGGTGACACCGAGGAGTACGCGGGCCGCCCCGTCCGTCCTGAGGACGACGGCATCAAGCACACCTCGCCGCGCGGCGGACTGCGCAACCTCGACGCGGTGTTCCCGGGGCGCCCGCGCCTGCCGCGTCGCGGCCGGGACGGCAGCGCGGTGACCCAGCTCGCGTATGCCCGCCGTGGTGAGGTCACGCCCGAGATGGAGTACGTGGCCATCCGGGAGAACATTTCTCCCGAGGTCGTACGCGAGGAGATCGCGGCGGGCCGCGCGGTGTTGCCGGCCAACGTCAACCACCCGGAGATCGAGCCGATGATCATCGGCAAGCGGTTCCTGGTGAAGGTCAACGCCAACATCGGCAACTCGGCCGTGACGTCCTCCATCGAGGAGGAGGTCGAGAAGATGACCTGGGCGACGCGCTGGGGCGCCGACACGGTCATGGACCTGTCCACCGGTCGCAACATCCACACCACGCGGGAGTGGGTGCTGCGCAACTCCCCCGTTCCGATCGGCACGGTGCCGCTCTACCAGGCGCTGGAGAAGGTCGACGGCCGGGCCGAGGAACTGACCTGGGAGATCTACAAGGACACGGTCGTCGAGCAGGCCGAGCAGGGCGTGGACTACATGACCGTCCACGCGGGGGTCCGTCTCGCGTATGTGCCGCTCACCGCGAACCGCAAGACCGGCATCGTCTCGCGCGGCGGCTCGATCATGGCGGCCTGGTGCCTCGCGCATCACAAGGAGTCGTTCCTGTACGAGCACTTCGAGGAACTCTGCGAGATCCTCGCCGCCTACGACGTCACCTACTCGCTGGGCGACGGTCTGCGGCCGGGCTCGATCGCGGACGCCAACGACGAGGCCCAGTTCGCGGAGTTGCGCACCCTCGGGGAACTCAACACGATCGCCAAGCGTTTCAACGTACAGACCATGATCGAGGGCCCGGGACATGTCCCGATGCACAAGATCAAGGAGAACATCGACCTTCAGCAGGAGATCTGCGATGAAGCTCCGTTCTATACGCTCGGCCCGCTGACGACGGACGTCGCGCCGGCCTACGACCACATCACCTCCGGTATCGGCGCCGCGATGATCGCCTGGTGGGGCACGGCGATGCTCTGCTACGTCACGCCCAAGGAGCACCTGGGCCTGCCCAACCGGGACGACGTCAAGACCGGCGTCATCACCTACAAGATCGCCGCCCACGCGGCCGACCTCGCCAAGGGGCACCCCGGCGCGCAGGAGTGGGACGACGCCCTGTCCGACGCCCGCTTCGAGTTCCGCTGGGAAGACCAGTTCAACCTCGCCCTGGACCCGGACACGGCCCGTGAGTTCCACGACGAGACCCTCCCCGCGGAACCGGCCAAGACGGCCCACTTCTGCTCGATGTGCGGCCCGAAGTTCTGCTCGATGAAGATCTCCCAGGACATCCGCCGTGAACACGGCGGCACCCGTGCGGAGGTCGAGGAAGGAATGGCCCAGAAGTCGAAGGAGTTCGCGGCTTCGGGCAACCGGGTCTACCTGCCGTTGGCTGACTGACGGACTCCTGCCGGCCCGGCAGAGGGCTGTCGGGCCGGCAGACGGCAGACTGGGGGTATGACAGCGGGATCCATGAGCAAGGGTGCCAATCTGGCGGTCGACGCGGGTGTGGTGCGGGCGGAACTCAGTTGGGCCGTGAAGGGGGGTGGGCCGGATGTCGACGCGTCCGCGCTGCTGCTCACCGAGGCCGGGCGGGTGCGGGACGACGGGGACTTCGTCTTCTACAACCAGCCGCGGCACACCTCCGGAGCCGTGACCCATCTCGGGAAACAGGACGTCGGCGGGGTCATGACCGACACCGTCCAGGTGGACCTGCGAGCACTGGAGAACGGCATCGCGCGGGTCGTGCTGGGCGCTTCGGCCGACGGCGGCACCTTCGGACAGGTGGACGGTCTGACGCTGCGGCTTCTCGACGCGGGCGGTCAGGGCGAGTTGGCCCGCTTCGAGATGCGGGCGGACTCCGAGACGGCGTTCATCGGCGGCGAGCTGTATCTGCGGCAGGGGCGCTGGAAGTTCCGCGCGGTCGGCCAGGGGTACGCGTCCGGACTCGCCGGGCTGGCCACGGACTTCGGGATCAGCGTCGACGAGGAGCCGCCCGCCGCGGCTGCCACACCATCAGCCACGGCCCCGTATGCGCCTCCCGTCCCTCCGACTCCGCCCGTCCCGCCCGCTCCGTCCGCTCCATCCGCTCCGTTCACTCCGTCGACTCCGGCCGCTCCGCCCGTCCCGAACACTCCGCCCGTCGCTCCTGCTCCGTCGTCCTCCGGGCTCCGCCCCCGTCTCACCAAGGGCGAGGAACAGCTTCCCGTCGACATGCGCAAGCGGCTGTCGTTGCGCAAGGAGCAGGTCGCCGTGAGTCTCAGCAAGCGGGGTGCGGCGGGGGTGACCGCGCGGGTCATCCTCGTGCTGGACGCGTCCGGCTCGATGTCGTTCCTGTACTCGGGCGGCGTGGTCGCGGACGTCGTGGAACGCATGGCGGCCGTGGCGGCGCAGCTCGACGACGACGGGGAGATGCAGGCGTGGACCTTCGCCAGCAACGCCGCCCGTCTCCCGGACCTGCGGCTGGGCGAGCTGCCCGAGTGGCTGCGGCTGCATGTGCGGGTGGGCGAGATCAGTCTGTTCCGGCGGAGCAAGAAGCCGCGGAAGGGTCTGGAACCCGGGCAGGTCGACATGCGCGCGGTCGGTATCCAGAACGAGGAGCAGAAGGCGATCGCCGAGGTCAGGGCGTATGTGCGGGAGACACCCGCGCCCGTGCCGACCCTGGTGCTGTTCTTCTCCGACGGCGGGGTCTACCGCGACGCGGCGATCGAGCGGGAGCTGCGGGAGGCTGTCGAGGAGCCGATCTTCTGGCAGTTCGTGGGCCTCGGCCGCTCCAACTACGGCGTCCTGGAGCGCTTCGACCGGCTGCCCGGCCGTCGCGTCGACAACGTGGGCTTCTTCGCGGTCGACGACATCAGGACCGTACCGGACCAGGAGCTGTACGACCGGCTGCTGTCCGAGTTCCCGTCCTGGATCACCGCCGCCGGCCGGGCGGGCATCCTCTGAGCCCACAAGCACAACGCACTCGGCTTGCGCGCCCCGCGTCCGGGGGTTCCCGGGGGCGCAAGCCGGGTGCCTATTCCGGCTGGTGCTCCGGGCCGCCGAAGTCCGGGCTGGTGTAGTCCGGGCTGCTGAAGCTCGGGCGCGGTCCTGCCGCCCGGCCGTCGTCGGGGCTGCTGAACCCCGGACGGTCGTAGCCGATCTTCGGCAGGCGGCCGGTCGGGGCCGGAGGAGCCGGGTCGGGGTGGAGGAGGGCCGTCGTACCGGGGTTGGCGAGGGCCTCGCGCAGGAACGGGACGATGCCGCGTTCCAGGACGGCTTCTCGCCAGGCGTCCTTGGCCCGGGCGACCTCCTCGCTCAGTTCTCCGTAGGGTCCCGCCGTCAGGGAGGGCTGGTTGCGCAGGGCGGTGAGCAGCAGCCCGACGGTGGCGACGAGGATCGCGGCCGCGGCCACCGCCCCGAACGCCCAGCCGACGTTGAGCATGGCCTGTGCGACCGTCTGCTCGGGGGCGATCGCCTTGAGGAGGTATCCGACGAGCAGGAAGATCACCGCGGCGGTCCCGGCGAGGACGGGCGTGAGGACGGCGGCGACCGCGACGGCCCCCGCGCCTGCGGCCTCGGCGGCCTGGGCGGCGTCCCCCATGGTGGTGGCGAGGCCCATCGCGCCCGTGGCCGGTTCCGGGGAGCCGGACTCGTGCGAGGACGACGCGGGCGGTGCCGGATGGCGCAGTTCCTCGCGGACCTTGACGTAGTGCTGGTACTCGGTCGCCGCGGCCGCCGTGATGAGCGCCGAGGCGTTGAGCGCCATGGTGCGCAGTTGTTCGGTGTTGAGCCGCTGTCCCACAGCGGCCAGTTCCGGGTGGTGTGGGGCGGAGCGCAGCGCCTCGTCGAGGATCCGCTCGTACTCCTGGCGGTCCTCGCTGAGCAGGTGCTGCGGAACGCTGTTCATGTGCATCCCCCGATGCTCCGTAGGGCTTGGGGCTCGCATGCCAACGAGCCGTCGGGCAGAAACGGAGGGGAGCCTGCTACGGATAGTCCGATGGTAGAGCGGCGACGGCCTGGGGTGACAGGGGGTTTGCCGAAATTGGCCGTCGGCCCGTGCCGGCTCGCACCGGCCCGGAGTCGCCCTCGACCGGTGCGGCGCCGGGGCGCGCGAGGCCCCGGCGACGTCGGGATATGCCGCCGGAACGCTCAGCTTTCCAGGGGCAGTTGCTGGACCAGCAGTTTCCCGGCCATCGTGACGCCGCCGTCCATGGCGATGGCCAGTCCGTCGGCGTAGACGTGCGGTCCTTCGACCACCGGGTCGCGGTGTTCCTCGCCGTCCTCGGAGCCGACTTCGCCCAGCAGGTAGGGAATCGGGCTGTGGCCGTGAACGATGCGGGTGCCGCCGTACGTATCGAGCAGGGAACGGACGGCGTCTGCACCCCCCTCGTCGCGGAAGGAGAACCGCTTGGTGAACTTGCGGAACAGGTCCCACACCTCGTCCGCGTCGTTGCGCGTGATCGTCTCGCGCACGGTGTCGTTGACCGCCTCGATCGAGTCGCCGTAGTCGAGGTAGGCGGTCGTGTCGGAGTGCACGAGGAGATGTCCGTCGACCTCCTCGACGGCGTCGAGGCGGGCCATCCACTGGAGGTGGTGGTCCTGGAGGCGGTCCATGTCGTACTTCTGGCCGCCGTTGAGCAGCCAGGCCGCCTGGAAGGTGGCGGTGCCGGCCCCGGAGTTGACGGGGGTGTCGCCGAAGCGCTTGGCGCCGAGCAGGAGCAGCTCGTGGTTGCCCATGAGCGCCTTGCAGTAGCCGCCGGACGCGGCGGCCTCGGCGGACAGCCGCATCACGAGGTCGATGACGCCGATGCCGTCCGGACCGCGGTCGGTGAAGTCGCCGAGGAACCAGAGCCTGGCGGTGCCGGCGCACCAGTGTCCGGCGGCGTCGATCAGGCCCTTCTCGCGGAGCGCGGCGATCAGTTCTTCGAGGTAGCCGTGCACGTCGCCGACGACGAACAGCGGGCCCGGTCCTGCCGAGGGCACGGGCGCCGGGGCCGGGGCGGGCGCCGGGTCGACGGTCACCTGGAGCGTGTCACCCCGGTTGATGACGGGCAGATCGCGCTGCGTCGGGGTGTAGCCGGCCGGCGGGTCCAGCGGGTCGTGGACGGGCGGCGCGGCGTTGCCGGGGGGCGTGCCCTGGGCGTACGGACCGGTCTCGTGGACATACGCGGGCACCCGGAAGTCGCGCAACGTCGCCGTCCGCTCCACCTCGGGTCCCTGACCGGCCCCCTGAGTCATCAGACCCCTCCACCATCGCGCCGCATCTGCACCTTCGGGCCGCCTGGTCGCAGCAGCCGGCGGTGCCGTGGGCCCATCATAGGAATGCGGATCGTGCCGTGTGATGACCCAGGGGTCATGAATCGGAGCAAGGCCCCAGTTCATCGCGGCTTTCGCCCCGATTGGGCCGGGCTTCGTCAGCGGTCGATCTACGACGGAGTACGACCCCGAGGGTCCCCAAGAGGTCCCCGGGCGGGGCGAGTCGAGTGCGCCGGGGGCGCCCGGGAGGGTGCGGGCGCCTCGGGGGAGCCCCTGAGAGAGCCCCTGAGAGACGCGGATAGACCCGGAGAAGCCGGGGGCCGCCCGGACGCGGAGAAGCCGGGGCCGCCTGCCCCTGAGCAGCCCCCGACCCCAGCCTTCTCGGCCCAGCCCCCTCGGCCCATCTTCCTGGCCTCGCCCCCCGCCCCGCACGCCACCTCACACACCCGAGGGGCGACCGCCCCCCGACGGCCGCCCCGGTCCCCCTCTGGTCCCCCTCACGGGTCCCCCCTCGGACCCTCTCTCCGGGCCCCGGCTCACCTCACCGGGCTCCAGACTCCCCCCGCCCCCAGGGGCAACCCCCGGCTTCGCCCTACCCCTTCTCCGGCGCCCGAGGAGGGCTGACCGTCGTGCGGGGCGGGCGTCGCTGAGAAGAGGTACGGACGATCAGTTCGGTCGGTATCACCTGTTCGACGGGCCGGTCCGACTCCACGCCCTCGATCGCGTCGATCAGAAGCTGCACCACCGCCGTGCCGATGCGCCGCGGTTTGAGCGAGAGCGTGGTGATGGGCGGCTCGGTGTTCGCGTACACCGTGGACTCGCTGCAACACACCAGCAGCAGATCCTCCGGCACCCGCAGCCCGTAGCGGCGGGCGGCGGCGAGCAGATCGGTGCCGTTGGGGTCGAAGAGGCCGTAGACGGCGTCGGGGCGGTCCGGGCGGGCGAGCAGCCGGTCCGCGGCGACCGCGCCCGCGCAGGGGTCGTGCGCCGGGTACGCCTCGTACACCGGGTCCTGTCCGACCCGCTCGCACCAGCGCAGATAGGCCGTGGTCGACAGATGCGTGTACGTGTCCGTGGTGGTCCCGGTCAGCAGGCCGATGCGGCGGGCGCCGGCGTCGGCCAGATGGTCGAGGATGTCGAGGACGGCGGCCTCGTGGTCATTGTCGACCCAGGCGGTGACCGGCAGCGGGCCGGCCGGGCGGCCGTCGGAGACGACCGGTAATCCCTGGCGCACCAGCTCGCTGACCACCGGATCCTGGTCGGACGGGTCGATGACGACCGTGCCGTCCAGGGCGACGTTCGACCACACGTCGTGGCGCGAGGTCGCGGGGAGGATCACCAGCGCGTAGCCGCGGGCGAGCGCGGCCGAGGTCGCGGCGCGCGCCATCTCCGCGAAGTACGCGAACTCGGTGAAGGTGAAAGGTTCATCCCCGTACGTCGTCACGGTCAGGCCGATGAGCCCTGACTTGCCGGTACGGAGGGTTCGGGCCGCCGCCGAGGGGCGGTAGCCGAGTCGGTCGGCGACCTCGCGGACATGGCGTCGGGTGGCGTCGGGGAGCCTGCCCTTGCCGTTGAGGGCGTCGGAGACGGTCGTGATGGAGACCCCGGCGGCGGCGGCCACGTCCCTGATGCCCGCCCGGCCCGGCCGGCTGCCTCGGCGTGAGGTTTCCGCGCGGCTCACCTGGTGCTTCCCTGCTGCTGTCATGGCGAGCCGATAGTAGGGCTCATCCGGTGGGGTAGGGCGGACGCATATGCACGCATTGACAGGCACGTTTCTGCAAGGTCACGAGTCCCCAAATGCCTTAGAAAACAAGTCAGTTGGGCCCTTACTTGTCGGTACGTGACGTGTCGGCACGGATGAGCCTGCCAACGCACCGATGTCTCGAAGAGGTCTCAACTCACCTGCACGAGGGATGCGCGCCACGGCGCGCACCACCGGCGCATAGATATATGTGCGGCGCGCCCCCCGTTTCGTACCCCTTCCTCCTCAGAGATCACGGAAGGGGGCCCGGCTCCGTCCGAGCTGTTCGCACCCGCGCCGAATCCTCATAAGGTGAGCAGTATTGAAGCCGGTTGTGGTCACGAGGAGGACTGCGGTGAGCGAGACGAGCCCCAAGCTGCGCGCCGAGCTGGAGGGGATTCCCACCTACAAGCCGGGCAAGCCCGCCGCGGCCGGTGGTGCCGTGGCCTACAAGCTGTCCTCCAACGAGAACCCCTATCCGCCGCTGCCCGGCGTGATGGAGGCCGTGACGGCCGCGGCCGCCGCCTTCAACCGGTACCCGGACCTGGCGTGCACGGCCCTGGTCGAGGAGCTGTCCGGGTGCTTCGGGGTGCCCGCCTCCCACCTGGCCACCGGCACCGGTTCGGTCGGGGTCGCCCAGCAGCTCGTGCAGGCGACGGCGGGCCCCGGCGACGAGGTGATCTACGCCTGGCGGTCCTTCGAGGCGTACCCGATCATCACGCAGATCAGCGGTGCCACCTCGGTGCGGGTGCCGCTGACCGAGGGCGATGTGCACGACCTGGACGCGATGGCCGACGCGATCACCGAGCGGACCCGGCTGATCTTCGTCTGCAACCCCAACAACCCGACCGGCACCGCGGTGCGCCGGGCCGAGCTGGAACGATTCCTCGACCGGGTGCCGGGCGATGTGCTGGTGGTGCTCGACGAGGCGTACCGGGAGTTCGTCCGCGACCCGGAGGTGCCGGACGGCGTCGAGCTGTACCGCAGCCGGCCGAACGTCTGTGTCCTGCGGACCTTCTCGAAGGCGTACGGCCTGGCCGGCCTGCGGATCGGGTTCGCGATCGCCCATGAGCCGGTGGCGACGGCGCTGCGCAAGACGGCGGTGCCGTTCGGGGTGAGCCAGTTGGCGCAGGAGGCGGCGATCGCCTCGCTGCGGGCCGAGGACGAGCTGTTCGGGCGGGTCGGCTCGCTGGTCGGGGAGCGCGCCCGGGTGGTCGAGGGGCTGCGGTCCCAGGGCTGGACCGTGCCGGACACCCAGGCCAACTTCGTGTGGCTGCGGCTCGGCGAGTCCACCGCGGCCTTCGCGGCCGCCTGTGAGGAGCACGGGGTCGTGGTGCGGCCGTTCGTGGGCGAAGGGGTGCGCGTGACGATCGGCGAGTCCGAGGCGAACGACATCTTCCTGAAGGTCGCGGAGGCGTTCCGCAAGGAGCGGTAGCCTCCCGGGTGGATCCTCGTCTGCGCAGGTCAAACGGGGTGTGAAGAGCAGCGTTGGGGGGTTCCCGCGGGTAAGCGGGACCCCCCTTCGGCGTATCGAAAATCGGTGCGCCATAATTGCTTGTGAATGTGAACGCGTTCACAAGCGTGTGAGGTAAGGAGCGACGACGTGGACCTGGCTTTGGCGCCGGAGACCCTGGCGCGCTGGCAGTTCGGCATCACGACCGTCTACCACTTTCTGTTCGTTCCCCTGACGATCTCCCTGGCCGCCCTCACCGCGGGCCTCCAGACCGCATGGGTGCGCACGGAGAACGAGAAGTACCTCAGGGCGACCAAGTTCTGGGGCAAGCTCTTCCTGATCAACATCGCGATGGGTGTCGTCACCGGCATCGTCCAGGAGTTCCAGTTCGGCATGAACTGGTCCGACTACTCGCGGTTCGTCGGTGACATCTTCGGCGCCCCGCTGGCCTTCGAGGCCCTCATCGCCTTCTTCTTCGAGTCCACCTTCATCGGGCTGTGGATCTTCGGCTGGGACAGGCTGCCGAAGAGGATCCATCTGGCCTGCATCTGGATGGTCTCGATCGGCACGATCCTGTCGGCCTACTTCATCCTCGCGGCCAACTCGTGGATGCAGCACCCGGTCGGCTACCGGATCAACGAGGCGAAGGGCCGGGCCGAGCTGACCGACTTCTGGCTCGTGCTCACCCAGAACACCGCCCTGGCCCAGGCGTTCCACACCCTCACCGCGGCCTTCCTCACCGGTGGCGCCTTCATGGCCGGCATCTCCGCCTTCCATCTGCTGCGCAAGAAGCACATCCGGGAGATGAAGACCTCGCTGCGGCTCGGCCTGGTCACGCTCGCCGTCGGCGGACTGCTCACCGCGGTCAGCGGTGACGTCCTCGGCAAGATCATGTTCCAGCAGCAGCCGATGAAGATGGCCGCCGCCGAGGCCCTCTGGGACGGCGAGGCGCCCGCGCCCTTCTCCGTCTTCGCCTACGGCGACGTCGACAAGGGCCACAACAAGGTCGCCATCGAGATCCCGGGCCTGCTGTCCTTCCTGGCCAACGACGACTTCAGCTCGTACGTGCCCGGCATCAACGACGTCAACAAGTCCGAGCAGGAGAAGTTCGGGCCCGGCGACTACCGGCCCAACATCCCGGTCGCCTACTGGGGCTTCCGCTGGATGATCGGCTTCGGTATGACGTCCCTCGCCGTCGGCGTGGCCGGGCTGTGGCTGACCCGGAAGAAGTTCATGCTGCCGCAGCATCTGCGGGTCGGCGAGGACGAGGTGCCGCATCTGGTGCTGCTCCCGAAGAAGGCGCTCGGCCCCAAGCTCACCCGGCTCTACTGGCTGGCCGCGATCTGGACCCTGGGCTTCCCGCTGATCGCCAACTCCTGGGGCTGGATCTTCACCGAGATGGGCCGCCAGCCCTGGGTCGTCTACGGCGTCCTCCAGACCCGGGACGCGGTCTCCCCCGGTGTCTCCCAGGCCGAGGTCCTCACCTCGATGATCGTCTTCACGGTCCTGTACGCCATCCTCGCCGTCATCGAGGTCAAGCTGCTGGTGAAGTACGTCAAGGCCGGCCCGCCCGAGCTGACCGAGGCCGACCTCAACCCGCCCACGAAGATCGGCGGCGACGCCCGTGACGCCGACAAGCCGATGGCCTTCTCGTACTAGGCCGAGGGAGCTGCACAGTCATGGAACTGCACGACGTCTGGTTCGTCCTGATCGCCGTCCTGTGGATCGGCTACTTCTTCCTGGAGGGCTTCGACTTCGGGATCGGCGTCCTCACCAAACTGCTGGCCCGCGACCGGACCGAGAAGCGGGTGCTGATCAACACCATCGGTCCGGTCTGGGACGGCAACGAGGTCTGGCTGCTCACGGCGGGCGGCGCGACCTTCGCCGCCTTCCCCGAGTGGTACGCCACGCTCTTCTCCGGGTTCTATCTGCCGCTGCTGTTCATCCTGGTCTGTCTGATCGTGCGCGGTGTCGCCTTCGAGTACCGGGCCAAGCGGCCCGAGGAGAACTGGCAGCGCAACTGGGAGACCGCGATCTTCTGGACCTCGCTGCTTCCCGCGTTCCTGTGGGGCGTGGCCTTCGGCAACATCGTCCGGGGTGTGAAGATCGACCAGAACTTCGAGTACGTCGGCGGGTTCTGGGATCTGCTCAACCCCTACGCCCTGCTCGGCGGAGCGGTGACGCTCACCCTGTTCACCTTCCACGGCGCGGTGTTCGCGGCCCTGAAGACCGTCGGTGACATCCGGGAGCGGGCGCGGCGACTGGCGCTCAAGGTCGGTCTGGTGACCGCCGTCTGCGCGCTGGTCTTCCTGCTCTGGACGCAGGTCGACAACGGTGACGGTCAGAGCCTGGTCGCGCTGGTCGTGGCGGTCGCCGCCCTGGTCGCGGCCCTCGTGGCCAACCAGGCGGCGCGTGAGGGCTGGGCGTTCGCGTTCTCCGGCGTCACCATCGTGGCCGCCGTGGCGATGCTGTTCCTGACGCTCTTCCCGAACGTCATGCCGTCGTCGCTCGACGAGAGCTGGAGCCTCACCGTGACCAACGCCTCGTCGAGCCCGTACACCCTGAAGATCATGACCTGGTGCGCGGTCATCGCCACGCCCATCGTGATGCTCTACCAGGGCTGGACCTACTGGGTGTTCCGTAAGCGGATCGGCACACAGCACATCGCCGACGCCGCGCACTGAGTCCGAGGGGGAGGGGAAATCACGGTGCTCCGTGATGTTTCACGTGGAACACGTCATGCTCTCCGTGAGACCCCCTCCCCGGACCGAAGGGCATGTTTCACGTGAAACCGATCGATCCGCGTCTCCTCCGCTACGCCCGGGCCACCCGCCTGTTCCTGCTGGCGGTCGTCGGTCTCGGGGCCGTCGGTGCGGGGCTGGTCATCGCGCAGGCGATGCTCATCGCCGAGGCGGTGGTCGGGGCCTTCCAGCACGGGATGTCGGTCTCCGAACTCCGTACTCCCCTGCTGCTGTTGGTGGCCGTGGCGATCGGGCGGGCCGTGGTCTCCTGGCTCACCGAGCTGGCCGCGCACCGTGCGAGCGCGGCGGTGAAGTCGGAGCTGCGCGGACGGCTGCTGGAGCGGGCGGCCGAGCTGGGGCCGGGGTGGCTGAGCGGCCAGCGGACCGGATCGCTGGTCGCCCTGGCCACCCGGGGCGTGGACGCGCTCGACGACTACTTCTCGCGCTATCTCCCGCAGTTGGGGCTCGCGGTGGTCGTGCCGGTGGCGGTCCTGGCGCGGATCGTGACCGAGGACTGGGTCTCCGCCACGATCATCGTCTGCACCCTGCCGCTGATCCCGGTGTTCATGGTGCTGATCGGCTGGGCCACCCAGTCGCGGATGGACCGTCAGTGGCGGCTGCTGTCCCGGCTGTCGGGGCACTTCCTGGACGTCGTCGCGGGACTGCCCACGCTGAAGGTGTTCGGCCGGGCCAAGGCCCAGGCCGAGTCGATCCGCAGCATCACCGGCGAGTACCGCCGGGCGACCATGCGCACGCTACGGATCGCCTTCCTGTCGTCGTTCGCGCTCGAACTGCTCGCCACGCTCTCGGTGGCCCTGGTCGCCGTGACGATCGGCATGCGGCTGGTGCACGGCGACATGGACCTCTACATCGGCCTGGTCATCCTGGTGCTCGCGCCGGAGGCGTATCTGCCGCTGCGCCAGGTCGGCACCCAGTACCACGCGGCCGCCGAGGGGCTCGCCGCCGCCGAGGAGATCTTCGCCGTCCTGGAGACCCCGGTACCGGCTCCCGGCACCACCCGGGTCCCGGAGGGCCCGCTCGCCTTCGACGGCGTGACCGTGCGCTACCCCGGCCGCTCGGCCGACGCCGTCTCGGACGTGTCCTTCACCGTCGAACCGGGGGAGACCGTCGCCCTGGTCGGCCCGAGCGGCGTGGGCAAGTCCACCCTGCTGCACACCCTGCTGGGCTTCGTACGGCCCACCGAGGGCCGGGTACGGGCCGGGGGAGTCGATCTCGCCGCGGCCGATCTGGAGCAGTGGCGGTCACGGATCGCCTGGGTGCCGCAACGCCCGCACCTGTACGCCGGGACGATCGCCGACAACATACGGCTGGCCCGGCCCGACGCCGACGAGCGGGCCGTACGGCGGGCGCTCGCGGACGCGGGGGCGCTGGAGTTCGTGGACGCGCTGCCCGCCGGGCTCGGCACCGTGCTGGGCGAGGACGGGGCCGGGCTGTCCGCCGGTCAGCGCCAGCGGCTCGCCCTGGCGCGGGCGTTCCTCGCGGACCGGCCCGTCCTGCTGCTGGACGAGCCGACGGCCGCGCTCGACGGCGAGACCGAGGCGGAGGTCGTCGAGGCCGTACGGCGGCTGGCGGCCGGGCGCACGGTCCTGCTCGTGGTGCACCGGCCCGCCCTGCTGGCCGTGGCGGACCGGGTCGTCCGGCTGGCCGAGACGGCGGCGCCCCGCCCCGCGGAGGCCGCGCCGAGGACCGCTCCCGCACCGCAGGAGGCGGCGGCGCCCGCCGGGCCCGGCCCGGAACCGTTCGAGGAGCCGGCCGGGGGGAGCGCCGGCGGTGTCCTCGCCCGGGTCCGTGCCCTGGCCGGTGCCCGGCGCGGCCGGCTCGCGCTGGCGCTGCTGCTGGGCAGCCTCGCCCTGGGCAGCGCCGTGGGCCTCATGGCCACCTCCGGCTGGCTCATCTCCCGCGCCTCGCAGCAGCCGCCCGTGCTGTATCTGATGGTGGCCGTGACGGCGACCCGCGCGTTCGGCATCGGCCGGGCCGTGTTCCGGTACGGCGAGCGGCTGGTGTCGCACGACGCGGTGCTGCGGATGCTGGCGGACACCCGGGTCGCCGTCTTCCGGCGGCTGGAGCGGCTGGCGCCGGCCGGGCTGCGCGGCACGCGCTGCGGCGATCTGCTGTCGCGGCTCGTCGCCGATGTGGACACCCTCCAGGACTACTGGCTGCGCTGGCTGCTGCCGGCCGGTGCCGCCGTCGCCGTCTCGGCCGGATCGGTCGCCTTCACGGCCTGGCTGCTGCCCGAGGCCGGTGCCGTGCTCGCCGTCGGACTGCTCGTGGCCGGGGCGGGCGTCCCGCTGATCACCAGTGCCGTGGCGCACCGCGCCGAGCGCCGGCTCGCCCCCGCCCGGGGAGTGCTGGCCACCCGGACCGCCGACCTGCTCACCGGTACCGCCGAACTGACCGTCTCCGGGGCGCTGCCCGCCCGGGCCGCCGAGGTGCGCGCCGCGGACGGCGTGCTCACCCGGATCGCCTCGCGGGCCGCCACCGCCACCGCCCTCGGTGACGGCCTCACCGCTCTCGTCTCCGGGCTCACCGTCGCCGCCTCCGCCCTCGTCGGCGCCCAGGCGGTCGCCGCCGGGCGGCTGAGCGGGGTGACCATGGCCGTGGTCGTCCTCACCCCGCTGGCCGCCTTCGAGGCCGTCCTCGGGCTCCCCTTGGCCGTACGCCACCGTCGGCGGGTCCGGCGGAGCGCCGAGCGGATCTTCGAGGTCCTGGACTCCCCCGAGCCGGTGCGCGAGCCGGAGCGGCCCGTAAGCCCGCCCGCCTCGCCGTTCCCGCTGGTCGTCGAGGGGCTGACGGCCCGGCACGCCGGTCAGGACCGGGACGCGCTGACCGGGGTGGACCTCACCCTGACACAGGGCCGCCGTATCGCCGTCGTGGGCCCGTCCGGCTCCGGCAAGACGACTCTCGCCCAGGTCCTGCTGCGCTTCCTGGACGCGGACTCCGGCACCTACACCCTGGGGGGCACGGACGCGGACACGCTGGACGGCGACGACGTACGGCGGCTCGTCGGGCTGTGCGCGCAGGACGCGCACCTCTTCGACAGTTCGGTGCGCGAGAACCTGCTGCTGGCGAAGAAGGACGCGAGCGAGGACGAGGTGCGCGACGCGCTGTCCCGGGCCCGGCTCCTGGAGTGGGCCGACAGCCTGCCCGAGGGGCTCGACACGCTCGTCGGCGAGCACGGGGCGCGGCTCTCCGGGGGCCAGCGTCAGCGGCTCGCGCTGGCCCGCGCGCTCCTCGCCGACTTCCCCGTCCTGGTGCTCGACGAGCCGGCCGAGCATCTCGACCTGCCCACCGCCGACGCGCTCACCGCGGACTTGCTGACCGCCACCGAGGGCCGTACCACCGTGCTGATCACGCACCGGCTGGCCGGGCTGGACGCGGTGGACGAGGTCGTCGTGCTGGAAGCGGGCCGGATCGTGCAGCGCGGACCCTTCGCGGAACTCGCCTCGGTGGACGGCCCGTTGCGCTCGATGGTCGAGCGGGAGGCCGCCACGGAGCTGCTGGTGACCGCGGGCTGATCCAAACCCGACGGCCCGCATGATGGGCCATCAGAGGTGCGGTGTCCCCCGGGCGTACGCCTTGAACAGGACCGGTGCCGGGGGGCCGGGGCACGATCGCTGACATGCGCTCATCTCGCCGTCGTCCCCTGCTCGTTCCGGTCCTGGTCTGCGCGGCCGCGGTGCTCGCCGCCCGTCCGACGGCCGCCGACGGCGAGCCCGGCGACGGCTCCGCGGCGGACGCCGGGCTCAGTACGCGGGTGGCGCGGCTCTACGAGGAGGCGGCCGTCGCCACCCAGAAGTACGAGGCGGGGCGGCAGGAGGCGGAGGCCGCGCGGGGCAAGGCCCGGAAGCTGGAGGAACTGCTGGGCCGGGAGCGGCGGGAGACGGCCGCGCTCCGCGACGACCTGGGCCGGATCGCGCGGGCCCAGTACCGTGAGGGCGGCGGTCTGCCGGTCGCCGCGCAGATCATCCTGGCCGACGATCCGGAGCGGATGCTGCGGAGTCAGCACGCCTTCTCCCAGGCGCAGCTCGATCTCGACACCGCGCTCGGCAAGAGCCGGCGGGCCGAGGCACGGCTGGCCGCGGACGAGAGCAGGGCCAGGTCCGCCTGGCAGGGCGTGGAGCGGCGGGCCGGCGAACTCGCCGTCCTGAAGAAGGGCATCGAGGACAAACTCGACCAGGCGCGCTGGGAGTTGCAGGGGCAGGCGGACGCCTCGGTCGCGGCGGGCGCCTGCCGCGGCGCGGTACGGCTCGTCCAGCCGGCGACGCACTTCTCGCAGAGCTGGGTCGCGCCGGTGGAGACGTACACGCTGTCCGCGAGCTACGGCAGCGGCGGGGCCCGCTGGGCGAACCGGCACACCGGGCAGGACTTCGCGGTGCCGATCGGCACGCCGGTGCGGGCGGTCGGCGAGGGCCGGGTGGTGCGGGTGTCGTGCGGGGGCCCGTTCGGCATCGAGATCGTGCTGCGGCATCCGGACGGCTACTTCACGCAGTACGCGCATCTGGCCGCCGTCACCGTCGACCAGGGTGAGCGGGTGACCGCGGGGCAGTGGATCGGCCAGTCCGGCACCTCGGGCAACTCCACGGGACCGCATCTGCACTTCGAGACGCGGGTGACCGACCGGGCGGGGTCGGCGGTGGACCCGGTGGCATGGCTGGCGGCGCGCGGGGTGCCGCTCGGATGAGGGGCCGGTCAGCCGTGCTCGGAGAGAAGCCGCTCGATGACGACGGCCACGCCGTCCTCGTTGTTGGCGACCGTGTGCCCGGAGGCCGCCGCGAGGACGTCCGGGTGGGCGTTGCCCATGGCGAAGGACCGGCCCGCCCAGGTCAGCATCTCGACGTCGTTGGGCATGTCCCCGAAGGCGACGACCTCCTCGTGCGAGATGCCGCGTTCGGCGCAGCACAGGGCGAGCGTGCTGGCCTTGGAGACGTCGGGGCCGCTGATCTCCAGCAGGGCGCTGGGGCTGGACCGGGTGACGTTGGCGCGGTCGCCGATGGCCAGCCGGGCCAGGGTGAGGAAGGCGTCGGGGTCGATCGTGGGGTGGAAGGCGAGGATCTTCAGCACCGGCTCATGGGCCCCGGGCGCGTCCGCCCCGAGCAGCTCCTCGGCGGGGGCGAGGGAGTCGGGGATCTCCATGTGCATCTTCGGGTACGCGGGCTCCTGGTAGAAGCCGTAGGTCTGCTCGACGGCGTACATGGTCCCGGGCGCCGCGTCCCGCAGCAGCCGTACGGCGTCCAGGGCGTTCGCGCGTTCCAGCTCGCGCACCTTGACGAACCGGTGGGCGCCGGGGCCGCCGTGGAGGTCGACCACGGCGGCGCCGTTGCCGCAGATCGCCAGGCCGTGACCGTGGACATGGTCGCTGACGACGTCCATCCAGCGGGCCGGGCGGCCGGTGACGAAGAAGACCTCGATGCCCGCCTCCTCGGCGGCGGCGAGGGCGGCGACGGTGCGCGGTGAGACGGACTTGTCGTCGCGCAGCAGGGTGCCGTCGAGATCGGTGGCGATCAGCCGGGGCGGGAGGCCGGCGGTCGGGGTCTCGGGCTGTCGAGTCGCTGAGGTCACCGGGCCATTCTCGCGCATATGCCCGCACGGTCGGGCGAGAGCCCGCACACATGAGACACCGGGCGGCCGGAAGGATGCCCGGTGTCTCGTCCCGGGGGACAGGTCAGCGCAGTTGGGAGAGGCCGTCCATGGCGATCTGCTCGAAGACCTTCTCGTCGGCCGCGAAGTCGGAGTCCGGGATGGGCCAGTGGATCACCAGTTCCGTGAAGCCCAGCTCCTTGTGCCGTCCCGCGAAGTCGACGAACGCGCCCACCGACTCCAGCGGGCGGGAGCGGTCCGGGGTGAAGCCGGTGAGCAGGATCCGGTCCAGCTCGTTCACGTCCCGGCCCTGGGCGACGCACTCGTCGGTGAGCCGCTCCACCTGGCCGCGAATGGCCTGAACCGACTGCTCGGGGGTGCCGTTCTCGTACAGCCGGGGATCGCCGGTGGTCACCCACGCCTGGCCGTGGCGGGCCGCGAGCCGCAGTCCGCGCGGTCCGGTCGCGGCGACGGCGAAGGGCAGCCGGGGGCGCTGGACGCAGCCGGGGATGTTCCGCGCCTCGTGCGCCGCGTAGTGGTCGCCCTCGTAGGACACGGAGTCCTCGGTGAGCAGCCGGTCGAGCAGGGGCACGAACTCGGCGAACCGGTCGGCCCGCTCACGCGGTGTCCAGGGCTCCTGGCCGAGCGCCGTGGCGTCGAAGCCGGTGCCTCCCGCCCCGATGCCGAGCGTGACCCGGCCGCCGGAGATGTCGTCCAGGGAGATCAGCTCCTTGGCCAGCGTCACCGGGTGCCGGAAGTTCGGCGAGGTCACCAGGGTGCCCAGACGCAGATGGTCGGTGACGGCCGCGGCGGCGGTCAGCGTGGGGATGGCGCCGAACCAGGGCCCGTCGCGGAAGGTGCGCCAGGACAGATGGTCGTAGGTGTACGCGGTGTGGAAGCCGAGCTGTTCGGCACGTGTCCAGGCCGAACGGCCACCGGCGTTCCAGCGGAGGTACGGAAGGATCACGGTGCTCAGGCGCAGGGTCATGTCACCGAGCGTATGCCGACGGCTCTGTTTCACGTGAAACGCTCACCGTACGCGGTCGGCCAGCCACGGGCTGAGGAGCAGTCCGATGAACTCCTTGTGCACCCGGTCGCCCGGCAGCGGCACCATCAGATGGTGGCTCGGCGGGAAGCGGCGGCCCTTGACCCAGGCGTGGTCCTCGTAGAGGGAGCGGAGGAAGGCGGGTACGTCGTCCCGGGCGATGTCGGGGCACTGCACGCCGTCCACGGTGATCAGGGCGTCGTCGTCCGGGTAGAGCCGCACGCTCACATGGGGGCTGCCGCCGAGTTCGACGTACGCCTCGTGCGGCAGCGAGCCGTCCGGGTCGGTGGTGACACCGACGCCCGCGGCGGTACGGCGCGAGGTCCGGTCGGCGCCGATGTCATGGGTGACCTCGATCTCGCGCCCGTAGGCGTCGGCGAGGGCACGCAAGGCGGCGACGGCGGCCTCGGTGCTGGGGAGGTGGTCCATACCACTGATCATGCAGGGTCAGTGCGGCGAGGGAAACCGCAGATAGCGGGGCGGTACGGCCTTCGTCAGCCATACGCCGTTCGCGCTCACCTGGAAGACATGGCCGTCACGGTGCATGGCGGCGGCGTCCACGGAGAGCACCACGGGGCGGCCCCGGCGGGCGCCGACCCGGGTCGCGGTCTCGCGGTCCGGGGAAAGATGCACGTCGTGCCGGTTCATGGGCCGCAGCCCCTCGGCGCGGATCGCGTCCAGGGAGGCCGCCACGGTCCCGTGGTAGAGGTACGCCGGCGGGGTCGCCGGGGGCAGCCCCAGCTCGACCTCGACGCTGTGGCCCTGGCTGGCGCGGATCCGGGTGCCGTCGATCGCGAAGCGCTTCTTGTCGTTGGCGGCGACGACATGGTCCAGCTCGGCTCGGGTGAAACGGAAGCCGTGCGCGGCGCAGGCGGCCATCAGGTCGTCGATCTCGACCCAGCCCGCCGGGTCGAGAGTGAGCCCGATCCGCTCCGGCTGATGGCGCAGGTGCTTCGAGAGGTATTTCGACACCTTGACCGTGCGTCTGTCGTCCATCTCCTTGTCGTTCATGTCCTCAGCATGACGGGAGAGACATGGATCACGCACAAGGTTTTGCGTCCGAGGTTTGGTCCACAGCCAACTCCGTTTATCCACAGGGTCATTGGAGAATCTGTGGACAACCGGCCGCCGTTTGTGGACCTTTCGTCAACCTCGTATGACGGGGCGTGACTTCGGGAGCCACGCCCCAAGTCCGCTACACCGGAGGGCTCATACGCGCTATGCGCCTCAACACCCCCGGTGCGAACCGCGTCAGGGCGTGCACACCGCGCGCCTCCGGCGTCACCGGCACCACGGCCTCGTTGCGGACCACCGAGCGCAGGATCGCCTCCGCGACCTTCTCCGGAGGGTAGTTGCGCATGCCGTACAGCCGGGACGAGCGGTTCTGCCGGCGCTTCTCCTCCGTCGGATCCACCCCGACGAAGGTCGCCGTGGACGTGATGTTGGTGTTGACGAGTCCCGGACAGATCGCCGTAACTCCGATGCCCTGACCGGCCAGTTCGGCGCGCAGGCACTCGCTCAGCATCAGCACCGCCGCCTTGGACGTGCTGTAGGCGGGCAGGGCGCGCGAGGGCTGATAGGCCGCCGCCGAGGCGGTGTTGACGATATGGCCGCCCTGGCCGCGCTCGGCCATCCGCCGCCCGAACAGACGACACCCGTGGATGACCCCCCACAGGTTGACGTCCAGCACCCGGCGCCAGTCGTCGGACGTCGTGTCGAAGAACGAACCGGACATCCCGATACCGGCGTTGTTCACCAGCACGTCCAACACCCCGTACTCGGAGTGGACCTTGGCGGCGAGTTTCTCCATCTCCTGTTCGTCGGAGACGTCCACGGTCTCCGCCCATGCCTCGGGAGCGCCGATCAGCCGGGCCAGTTCGGCGGTGCGGGCCGCGCTCTCCGCGTCCCGGTCGACCGCGATCACCCGCGCCCCGGACTCCGCGAACGCGAACGCGGTCGCCCGTCCGATCCCGCTGCCCGCACCGGTCACCAGCACCAACTGGCCGCCGAAACGGTCCGCGTGGCGTCCGGTGGCCCGCTGCTCGGTCCGGCCGCCCTCGACCGAGGTGACGAACTCCGTGATCCAGGAGGCGAGCTGGTCCGGACGGGTCCGCGGCACCCAGTGCTTCGCCGGGATCGTCCGCCGGGTCAACCGCGGTACCCACTGCTCCAGTTCGTCGTAGAGGCGCTCCGAGAGGAACGCGTCGCCCAGCGGCGTGACGAGCTGCACCGGCACATGAGCGTGCGCGTCGGGGCGTGGACGGGCCAGCCGGGAACGGACGTTGTCCCGGTACAGCCAGGCGCCGTGCGCGGCGTCCGAGGGCAGCGAGGGCGTCGGGTAGTCGCCGCCCGGGACGTTCTCCAGACGGCGCAGGATCCGCGGCCAGCGCTTGCCGAGCGGTCCGCGCCAGGCGAGTTCGGGCACCACAGGCGTGTGCAGCAGATAGACGTACCAGGACTTGGCGCCCTGGCCCAGGAGTTGGCCGATCCGGCGCGGAGTGGGGCGCTTGAGACGGGAGTTGATCCAGTGCCCGAAGTGGTCGAGGGACGGCCCCGACATCGAGGTGAAGGACGCGATCCTCCCCTTGGTACGCGCCACCGTGACGAACTCCCACGACTGCACCGAACCCCAGTCGTGCCCCACCAGATGCACCGGACGGTCCGGGCTGACCGCGTCCACGACCGCCAGGAAGTCGTCCGTCAGCTTCTCCAGGGTGAACCCGCCGCGCAGCGGCTTCGGCGCGGTGGAGGCGCCGTGGCCGCGCACGTCGTACAGCACCACGTGGAAGTCCCCGGCCAGCCGGGCCGCGACCTGCGACCACACCTCCTTGCTGTCCGGATAGCCGTGCACCAGCACGACCGTCGGCCGGCCGGGGTCCCCCAGCTCGGCCACGCTCAGCTCGATGCCCCCGGTGCGCACCCGGCGCTCGCGCGCCCCCTTCAGCGTCGTCACTCCGCCTCCGCCTTCCCTTCCGCCCAGCGCCGCACGTGCGGCAGGTCGTCGTCCAGCCAGAACGCGCTCTCCTCGGGGTCCGAGGAGTCGGTGACCACCAGGATCTCCTCGAACTTCGCGCCCGTGCCCCTGAATCCGAGATGCGGCTCCACCGCCCACAGACCCGGCTGCGGCGGATGGTCGGAGAAACGGTACGGCGACCACAGCGGCGACCAGCCCTCGCGATGCCCGTGCAGCGCGTCCGCGGCCAGCCCCTTCAGGGCCTGAGCGCCGAATCCGAACAGCCGCGGCGAGAACCGGCTCTCCCGCACCCGGTCCACCTTGTGCGCGATCACCCCGAACGGGTACGCGCGATGCCGGTTGGCGTACCCCTGGCGGACCATGAGGCGGTCCACGTCGGCGTAGATCTCCCGCAGCGGCCGCCGCTCGCGCACCTCGCGCAGGATCAGCTCCCGGTGCGCGCGCAGATCGTCCATCAGCCGCTCCTGCACCGGGTGGACCCCGAGCGCGCCCGAGTAGCCGATGTCCGCCGTGTAGCCCTCCAGTACGGGGGCCATGTCGAGGATGTACGGCATCCCCGCCTCCAGCCGCCGGTTGGTGGGGAAGAACTGGAGCGGAATCCGGAAGTCCGTGAAGGCCGTGCGGTCGCCGAACCAGGCGAACGGCAGATGGAACCAGTCGTTCACACCCCGCTCGCGCAGCCACTCCCGCTGCATCCGGGCCGCCTCGCGCTCCGTCACCCCGGGTTCCAGCCGGGCCGCCACCGCCTCGGCGCACTCGTAGGCCAGGCGTTGCACCCGCCTGAATCCCCGCAGGTCCGCGGAGAGTTCGTGTGTCACTGCCGTCGTCATGCCACCTCGTCCCAGCGGTCCGCGCCGATTGCGGTACGTGTCCGTAACCTGACCCCGACCGAATCTGGCACTTGTTAGAGAAAGCGTCAATAGGGAGGACGGCGGCCGTCCGCACCCGGGGGTGGATCACGGGTGGATCACGGCCGTAGCTCTCAGGCAGGGGGTCCCCTACGGGCCCGTACATCTGAGGTCTGAGGCGAGGACAGCTCTGAGGTCTGACGAATTCCGTGGCGTGCGTCACTACATTCGTCGATGTGACTGTGATCGCGACCGAAAGCCTGAGCAAGCGGTTCCCCCGGGTGACCGCTCTTGACCGGCTCTCCGTGGACGTCGGACCCGGTGTGACCGGACTCGTCGGAGCCAACGGGGCCGGCAAGTCCACACTGATCAAGATCCTGCTGGGTCTGTCCCCCGCGAGCGAGGGCCGCGCCGAGGTGCTCGGCCTGGACGTCGCCACCAAGGGCGCCGCCATCCGCGAGCGCGTCGGCTACATGCCGGAACACGACTGCCTGCCGCCCGACGTCTCGGCCACCGAGTTCGTCGTGCACATGGCCCGGATGTCCGGCCTGCCGCCCACCGCCGCCCGCGAGCGCACCGCCGACACCCTGCGCCACGTCGGGCTGTACGAGGAGCGCTACCGCCCCATGGGCGGCTACTCCACCGGCATGAAGCAGCGCGTCAAGCTGGCCCAGGCCCTGGTGCACGACCCGCAGCTCGTCTTCCTCGACGAGCCGACCAACGGCCTCGACCCGGTCGGCCGCGACGACATGCTCGGTCTGATCCGCCGCATCCACACCGACTTCGGCATCTCGGTCCTGGTCACCTCCCACCTCCTGGGCGAACTGGAACGCACCTGCGACCACGTGGTCGTGGTCGACGGCGGCAAGCTCCTGCGCTCCAGCTCCACCACCGACTTCACCCAGACCACGACCACCCTGGCGATCGAGGTCACCGACACCGACACCCACCCGGACGGCACGCGCGCGGTGCGCGAGGCCCTCCAGGCACGCGGCGTGGAGTTCCTCGACACCGCCACCGGCCTGCCCGGCGCAGGACACGTCCTGCTGCTCACCGCCCAGGGCGAGGAGACCTACGACGTCGTCCGGGACGTGGTCGCCGACCTCGGCCTCGGCCTGGTCCGCATGGAACAGCGCCGGCACCACATCTCCGAGGTCTTCAAGGACAGCGACGAGCAGCGGAAGGAGGCCGTCGGCCATGGCGGTTGAGCCCCCGGTCACCGCCCCCTCGGGCGACCAGACCCGCATCCACAACATCGGCTACCGCAGCTACGACGGCCCCCGCCTCGGCCGCGCCTACGCCCGCCGGTCCCTCTACTCGCAGTCCCTGCGCGGCTCCTACGGCCTCGGCCGCTCGGTGAAGTCCAAGGTCCTGCCGATGCTCCTGTTCGTGGTGATGTGCGTCCCCGCGGCCATCATGGTCGCCGTCGCGGTCGCCACAAAGGCCAAGGAACTCCCGGTGGACTACACCCGCTACGCGATCATCATGCAGGCCGTCATCAGCCTGTACGTCGCCTCGCAGGCACCCCAGTCCGTCTCCCGCGACCTGCGCTTCAAGACCGTCCCGCTGTACTTCTCGCGGCCCATCGAGACCGCGGACTACGTCCGTGCGAAGTTCGCGGCCCTGGCCTCCGCGCTGTTCATCCTCACCGCCGCCCCTCTCCTCGTGCTCTACGTGGGCGCGCTGCTGGCCAAGCTCGACTTCGCCGACCAGACCGAGGGATTCGCACAGGGACTCGTCTCCGTGGCTCTGCTCTCCCTGCTCTTCGCCGGCATCGGCCTGGTCATCGCCTCCGTGACCCCGCGCCGCGGCTTCGGCATCGCCGCCGTCATCGCCGTGATGACCATCTCCTACGGCGCCGTCTCCACCCTCCAGGCCATCGCCGACGCGCAGAACAGCACCGGCGCGGTCCCCTGGATCGGCCTGTTCTCCCCGGTGACCCTCATCGACGGCGTGCAGTCCGCGTTCCTCGGCGCCGCCTCAACGTTCCCCGGCGGCATCGGCCCGTCCCACGGCGAGGGCGTCGCCTACGTCCTCGTCACCCTCGGCCTGATCGCCGCGACCTACGGCCTTCTGATCCGCCGCTACCGGAAGGTGGGCCTGTGACCACGCTCCAGATCGACCACGTCTCCCGCTGGTTCGGCAATGTGGTCGCCGTCAACGACATCACCATGAACATCGGCCCCGGCGTCACCGGCCTGCTCGGCCCCAACGGCGCCGGCAAGTCCACCCTCATCAACATGATGGGCGGCTTCCTCGCCCCCTCCACCGGCACCGTCACCCTCGACG
>NZ_JAANNX010000124.1:0-6099 GCF_013363615.1 Streptomyces sp. CAI-85
CCGCCACCGTGGGTGATGGCGTCCGGGAGCATGACCAGCGAGGTGGTGCCGGCCTGCTCGCCCGAGGGGCGGAGCTGGACCCGGATGCCGTGCCGGTCGGACAGCCGGCCGACCACGAACAGACCCATGCGCTGCGAGATCGCGGCGTCCACGGTCGGCGGGTTGGCCAGCTTGTGGTTGATGTCCGCGAAGTCCTCGGCGGTGAGGCCGATGCCCTTGTCGTGGATCTCGATCATCACGCGGCCGTCGGGGAGACGGGTCGCGGTGACCCGGACCTTGGTCTGCGGCGAGGAGAACGTGGTGGCGTTCTCCAGCAGCTCGGCCAGCAGGTGCACGAGGTCGGTCACGGCGCGGCCGTGGATCTCGGCCTCCGGGACGCCCGACAGCTCGATGCGCTCGTACTGCTCCACCTCGGAGGAGGCGGCGCGCAGCACGTCGACCAGCGGGACCGGCTGGTCCCAGCGGCGGCCCGGCTCCTCGCCGGCGAGGACCAGGAGGTTCTCGCCGTTGCGGCGCATACGGGTCGCGAGGTGGTCCAGACGGAACAGGTTCTCGAGCTGGTCCGGGTCGGCCTCGTTGTTCTCCAGGTCGGTGATCAGGGTCAACTGGCCCTCGATCAGCGACTGGTTGCGGCGCGACAGGTTGGTGAAGATCGCGTTGATGTTGCCCCGCAGCAGGGCCTGCTCGGCGGCCAGCCGGACCGCCTCGCGGTGGACCTGGTCGAAGGCGCGGGCGACCTCGCCGATCTCGTCCGTGGTGGTGATCGGGATCGGGGCGACCCGGGTGTCGACCCGGCCGGGGTCGGTGCGGGAGAGCTGGTCGACCAGCATCGGCAGCCGCTGCTCGGCGATGCCGAAGGCGGCGTTGCGGAGCTGGCGCATCGAGCGGGACATCTGGCGGGCCACCGCGCCGGCGAGGATGAACGCCAGCAGCAGGGCGACCACGACGGCCGCACCGGTGATGATCGCGGAGGTCTTGGCGTCCGAGGCGATGTCAGACGCCTCGGTCACGGCCGCGTCGGCCATGTCCGACTGGATCTGACGGTACGCGTCGTACTTCAGCGTGGTGAGCGCCCACCAGTTCTCCTTGCTGATGCCGACCTGGGCCAGACCGGCGCGCTCGGCGCCGTCGGTGGTCTTCATCGTGGAGATGGCGCCGACCATGACGGTCGAGTCGGACGGCGGCGGGACGTAGTCGTCGTCCTTCTGCTTCTGCTCGGCGGCGAACGCGGCGGCCTGCGTCTTCAGCTCGGCCTCGGCCGTGTCCAGCTTGGCGGCGTCCTCCTCGCTGCCACCGCCCTTGTACTCCTCGACGGCGATGCGCTCGAGGTAGGCGTAGGAGGAGAGCGCGACCCGCTGCTTGGCGAAGTCGCCGTCCTTCGGACCGGGCGAGATCAGCAGATGCATGCCGATCGAGCGCTGGAGGGACGTGGCGGCCTTGGTCAGCGAGATCGCGTAGACCGTACGGCCGTAGGAGGTGATGTTTCCGGTGCCGAGGCCCAGCTCGTTGGAGAACTCCATCAGCGGGTGGGCGACCGAGGTGTAGCCCTCTTCGGTCGCCACGGCGGGGAGCTTCGAGGTGTAGGCGGCCGCGCGGATCTTCGGCAGGTTCTTCTCCGCCGCGCGGAACAGGTCCAGACGGCGCTGGAGACCCGGCTTGTCCGGCATGCTCTCCGCGGCCTCGTTGAAGGCGGCGGCCGCGACGTCCGTGTTCCGGCGGGCCTCGGTGACGGTGTCGTCGTCCCGCTTGCCCGCGAGGAGCGGCGCGGCGCTGATGTCGCGCTCCTTGTAGAGCGCGTCGTCGTACGTCAGAGCGGCCCGCACGAGCTGGGCCGTGTTCTGCGCGTCCTCGGCCTCCTGCCAGGTGTCGATCGAGCTCTTCACCTGGAAGCCGCCCATGACCAGGCCGACCAGCACGGGTATGAGCAGGATCGCGTTCAGCCGGGTCGGCACCCGCCAGTTGCGCGGGGAGAGACGGCCGCCGCTCTGCGCGGGCGTTGCCGTCGGCTCCGAGCCGGGCACAGGGGCGGTCGCCGCTCCGCGCGGCGGCGGGGTGAAGTTGCCCCGGGCCGCAGGCTCGGGACTGTTATTGCTTCGCCTCACTCGACCAACAACCTCTCGGCGGTCGGCACCTTCGTCGTGCCGCAGTGTCTCAGAGCCCGGTCAGCCATCGACCATGAGTACGTCATTGACTATTGGGCAGTTCAGGCATTCCAGCATGACGACCTGCGCTCTTCCAAACAGTGAGAAGAGCCGGTTCGCTGTGATGTAAGCCCCACATAAAACGGTCAAAAAGAGCGAGCCCCGCCAAAAGACAGGGCTTTCATGCGCGCAGCGACACCAAGTGACCGCGACGCGTTGCCGTACCACCGGATTCCTCTGCCGAAACGTTATGAACACCGAAGCCGACCGTGTCAAAGGGCACGGTCGGCTCCGGAACGTCTACGACGGGTGCCGTACGGCACGGATCATGGGAAAACTATCGCAGCCGGGCCATCAGCGCATGCTCGACCAGTGTGATGAGCGCACTCTTGGCGTCCGAGCGGTGCCGGGCGTCCGTCGTGATGATGGGGGTGTCCGGCCCGATCTGGAGGGCCTCACGGACCTCCTCCGGCTGGTACGGCTGCTGGCCGTCGAAGCCGTTGAGGGCGACGACGAACGGCAGGCCGGAGTTCTCGAAGTAGTCGACCGCGGGGAAGCAGTCCGCCAGCCGGCGCGTGTCCACCAGGACCACCGCGCCGATGGCACCGCGCACCAGGTCGTCCCACATGAACCAGAAACGGTCCTGGCCCGGCGTACCGAACAGGTACAGGATCAGATCCTGGTCCAGCGTGATACGGCCGAAGTCCATCGCCACCGTGGTGGTGGTCTTGTCCCCGGTGTGGGTGAGGTCGTCGATGCCCGCGCTCGCGGACGTCATCACGGCCTCCGTGCGCAGCGGGTTGATCTCGGAGACGGCGCCCACGAACGTGGTCTTGCCGACGCCGAAGCCACCGGCCACCACGATCTTCGCGGAGGTGGTCGCCCGGCCTCCGTCAGAGCTTGCGAAGTCCACTGAGCACCCTTTCGAGCAGCGTCACGTCCGGAGCGCCGCCGTTGTTCTCGTCGCCGCCCGGCTGGTGAATGGCCACCAGTCCGGCCTCGGCGAGGTCCGCCACCAGGATCCGCGCCACACCGAGAGGCATGGCCAGCAGCGCCGAGACCTCGGCGACCGACTTCACCTCACGGCACAGATGGCAGATGCGCTGGTGCTCCGGGAGCAGCCCCATGAGCGCTGCCGGGTCGGCCGTGGTGCTGATCAGCGCCTCGATGGCGAGCTGATAGCGCGGCCGGGTCCGGCCACCGGTCATCGCGTAGGGACGCACCAGCGGCTGGTCGCCCTCATCCCCGTACGGCTCCGCGTACGGATCATGATGGGCGGTGGGCGGGGTCATGAATCCTCCGGGCGGGACAGCATTTCTCGGTCGGTCGTGCCGTCCGTCTGGGCCGGTGGGGGGATTGTGTCGGCCGGACGGTGATTTCGTGAGGCGGGTGGTACTGGGGCGGGTCAGTGGAGCAGACTGCCCTGGAGCTCGGCGCGCAGGTCGGGCGTGAGTACCGCACCCGCCCGGTCGACGAGGAGCGCCATCTCGTAACCCACCAGACCGATGTCGCACTCGGGGTGCGCGAGCACAGCGAGGGACGAGCCGTCCGAGACGGACATGAGGAAGAGGAATCCTCGTTCCATCTCGACGACGGTCTGCGCCACGCTGCCGCCCTCGAAGATCCGGGAGGCGCCGGCCGTGAGCGAGGTGAGCCCCGACGCGACGGCCGCGAGCTGATCGGCACGGTCGCGCGGGAAGCCCTCGGACATGGCGAGCAGAAGCCCGTCGGCGGACACGACGACGGTGTGGGACACCCCAGGGGTGTTGTCCACGAAGTTGGTGATCAACCAGTTCAGGTTCTGGGCCGCCTGGCTCATCTGGCTCAACTAACGCTCCTGCGGGTGAGTGGGGCTGGGGAAGCTGCCGGTCTGCGGGCCGTTGCCGGCCTGCCGACCCTGGGCGATGCCCCGACGGAGATTGGTCAGCCGGCCGCGTACGTCGTCAGGCGCACGCGAGACCTGCGGACCGGTTTGGTGCTGTTGCTGCTGAGCCGTGCCCGGGACGAGGTTCGCCCGGGGTACCCGGCGCGGCAGGCCGGAGGTGGTGACGCCGCCCGCGGCGGGCTGCCTGACGCGCTCGGCCTGCCGGACCAGCTCGTCGTTGGGAGACGTGCGCCATGCGGCGCCGGTGGACGCGGCTCGCTGCGGATTGGCAGGAGCCTGCTGCTGCGGCGCCGGCTGTTGGGGGGCCTGCGGTGCCGGAGCCTGACCGCCCGCCTGCGGACCGCCGTGGAACCAGTTGGTCTCCAGCGTGTCGTACAGCGGGGTGCGGCCGTCGCCCGGACCCGTGGCCGGCGGCAGTGCCTCCGGCTCGGGGCGGGTGGCGGGACGCGGCGGGACCGACGGCTGCGGCTGGCCGTAGCCGCCCGTCCCGTTGAGCTGCGGACGCTCGAACTGACCGGTGGCGGACGGGTCCTGGTGCACGGGCAGCGCGTGCTGTCCGGTGGCGGAGCCGTCGTAGCCGGGCTGGGCGAACTGTCCGGTGGAGCTGTTGTCGTACGCCTGGGGAGCCGCGAACTGGTTCGGGTTCGCCGGGGCGTGACCGTTCTGGGGGTGCTGGCCGTTGGGGGAGCCGAACACGTCGGAGCGGGTGTAGCCGCCGCCCGAGGGCTGCTGGCCGTTGGCACCGGCGCCCGGGCGAGGGAACTGACCCGTGTCCTGGCGGCCCGCCGGGGACTGGCCCTGCTGCGGCACGCCGGGGCGGCCGAAGTCGGCCGGACCGGCGGGGCCCTGCCGCTGGTCGATCCGCGGCATCCGCGAGGTCTGCTGGGTGTCCGGCTCCTCGTGGCCGCGCGGGGCGTCCATCGAGGTGCGGCCGACCGGCGGCTGGGCGTTCTCGTCGCCCCAGCTCGTCACCCGCGGCTGCGGGTTGCCGCCGCCGGGCAGCTCGGCACGCGCACCGCCGCGCGGCGGCAACTGCGGCTGACGGCCGCGGCCGCCCTGCTCGGGCTTGTTCGCGCGCTGCTGCGGCGGACGCCCGCCGAACATGTCGGTGCCCTGCCCGCCGGTCCCGGAGGACTGGAGGTTCTGCGACGCGCCCTGGGCCTGGTTGCCGTACCCGGCACCCGCGCCGGCCGGGGCCGGACGGCCCTGCGGCGGAGCGGCGGGCGGCTGCTGGGCGCGCGGCGGGTTGCCGGCGGGGCGGCCCGCGCCGTCCCGGCCGGGCAGCGCGGCCCGGGGACCCTGACCGGCGGCGAGCCGGCCGCCGTTGCCGGCGCCCGCGCCGAGGGCGCCGCCGGCCGCCGGGGCACCGGCGCCGAGCGAACCGCCCTGCTGGCCGGCCTGACGGCGGGCCGCGGCGGCACCGGCCGCGGCCTGCGCGGCGGCGGGACCGCCCGCGGCACCGCCCTGGCCGGGCTTGGGCTGGGGCTTCTTGCCGCCCTGGGCGACGTCCACGGGCAGCATGACCAGCGCGGTCGTACCACCGGAGTCGGACGGGCGGAGCTGGATGCGGATGCCGTGCCGCTGGGACAGACGACCGACCACGAAGAGGCCCATGCGCCGGGAGACGGAGACGTCCACGGTGGGCGGCGAGGCGAGCCGCTCGTTGATCGCGGCGAGGTCCTCCGGGGAGAGACCGATACCGGTGTCGTGGATCTCGATCAGCACCCGGCCGTCGGGCAGGGCGTGACCGGTGACCTTGACCTTGGTCTGCGGCGACGAGAACGACGTGGCGTTCTCGAGCAGCTCGGCGAGGAGGTGCACGAGGTCGTTGACGACCCGGCCGGCGACCTCGGTGGTCGGCACGGAGGCCAGTTCGATGCGCTCGTACTGCTCCACCTCGGAGGCGGCGGCACGCAGGACGTCGACCAGCGGGACCGGACGGGTCCAGCGGCGGCCGGGCTCCTCACCCGCGAGGACGAGGAGGTTCTCACCGTTACGGCGCATACGGGTGGCGAGGTGGTCGAGCTTGAAGAGCGAGGAGAGCTGGTCCGGGTCGGCCTCGCGGGACTCCAG
>NZ_JAANNX010000125.1:0-6072 GCF_013363615.1 Streptomyces sp. CAI-85
GGTCGAGCTTGAAGAGCGAGGAGAGCTGGTCCGGGTCGGCCTCGCGGGACTCCAGTTCGGAGATCAGCGAGAGCTGGCGCTGGATCAGACCCTGGGAGCGGCGCGAGAGGTTGGTGAACATCGCGTTGACGTTGCCCCGCAGAAGGGCCTGCTCGGCGGCGAGCCGGACCGCCTCGCGGTGCACGTCGTCGAAGGCCGCGGCCACCTTGCCGATCTCGTCCCGGGAGTGCACACCGACCGACTCCACGGACGTGTCGACGTCCTGGGGGTCGGACTCGGAGAGCTGCTTGACCAGCTCGGGCAGGCGGTCCTGGGCGACCCGGGTGGCGGTCTCCTGGAGGCGGCGCAGCGAGCGGATCATGGACCGGGCGACGACGAAGGCGCCGACCAGCGACACACCGAGCACGAGCAGGATCAGCGCACCGGAGATGATGGCTTCCTGCTCCGACTCGGCCCGCAGCTCACGGGCCTTCTGCTCCATCTGCTCGAGCAGCGTGCGCTCGATGTTGTTCATCTGGCCGATCTTGGTGGTGCTGTCGTCGAGCCAGTCCTGGTAGGACCGCTTGTCCAGCGACGCAAGACCGGAGGACGAGTTGAGCGCCCGGGTGGCGTAGGTGTCGGACTCCTCGATGACCGGGTTGCCCTTTTCGATGGGCTGGAGCAGGTTCTCGGCGCCCTCGTCGCCGAAGATGCCGCGGAAGGACGACAGCTCAGACCCTTCGCTCTCACGGGCGGCGTTGGCGTACTGCCGGTCGTTCTCGGAGAGCTTGCCGACGGAGGTGTTGTTCGCCGGCAGCGCCGCCGCGAGCACGGCGCGCTGGACGGAGGCCCACTCCTTGGCGGTGGAGAAGGCGGCCAGCGCACGGGTGCGCTGGATCATCTCCGGGTTGCTGGTGGCCTGCGCCATGTCCTGGGAGAGGTCGAGCAGGCTGGTGATGAGCTGGTGGTAGGCGTCCACCGTGCGCATCGCGTTGCCGTCGTCCGCGTAGGCGCTGGAGCGCACCTGCTGGAGCTTGTTCAGCTCGCTGAGGAGACCCACGAGGGTGTCGCGGACGCCCTGGAGGTTGCCCTCCGTGGACGCGACGTTGATCTTCTCGGCGGCGTCCTGGAACGCGGTCATGGACCGGTCGGTCTTGGTCCGGTAGCCCTTGACACCGAAGTCGGTCGCCTTGCCGCCGTGCGCCAGCGGACCGGCCGAGCGGTCGCGCTCGTTCTGGAGCGCGACGGCCAGCTCGGTGGCCTGCTTGGTCATCTCCGTCAGCAGCTTCATGTTGTCGAGCTGCTGGATGTCGTCCATGGACTGGTTGATACGCAGCGCACCCAGCGAGGTGGCCGCGACCACCGGGAGGGTCAGCAGTGCGACCAGTCGGGTGGAGATGCGCCAGTTGCGCAGCGCCACGCGCGAGCCGGGGCCGGGCGGACCGGCCGAGGGCTTCGCCTGCGGAGTCGGGGGCAGACCGGACGACGCCGACGCGCCGGGGCGCCCGGAGCGCTCTCCGCCGTCGCCGGACGGTGCCTGGCCCGGGTTCTGGGCGTGCTGGGGCGAGGAGCTGCCATTGCTGGGGGCAGTCCCGCCGTGCGGCTCCGGCATCGCCGAAGCACTGCCATCCCTCTTGAAACGTCCCTGCACTAGCGTCGCAACCTCTGGACCAGGCGCCCTTCCGGGTGAACGGAAGGACGGTGTCGGCGTGTTGAGGGGAGCCCTGAATTGCGCCCCTCGGGTGGTCGGAATTACCGGCGCGGGTTCCCCCTTCTCGCCGCCACTTCGGCGCATGTGCGCCCCTTGTGCGCCGGCTAGATCCTGCGGCGGTTCGTGAGATTCCAGCACAGTGCAGGATCTCCAACAAGGTGTGTTGGCCGGGCTGTGACATGCGTGACAGCATGTGAGGGCCGCATCACGGGCCGTAGAGAACGAACCCGTGTAAAGCAGGCATAAGGGCTCAGGGTGCCGGGTGGTGGCACGTGTCCCAGTCGACATGATCAGGAGCGGAATAAGCGCTTCAGGGGCGGAATGTCCGTTTACTCATCTCCACGCGCCGGTCTGAATTGACCGCTTTGGGCGCTGATTCGTGAGCAAACTCACACACTGATCATGAGACCTTCACGCGTTCCCGGGGAATCGCGTGTTTAGCCTGACGCTTTACAGAAATGGCATATCCGACAAGCCGCGCCTGCGCGAGGGCTCCTTTCCCCGGCCCTCAGGCGCCCGACATGACAGGGTCACGTACAACAGTGAAGACGCCGCCGATGTTCCACAAGATCGCCAACCCGCAGCGCACCACGCTGGCGCACCTCAAGGACGCCGTCGACCTGCGGCTCCCCGAGCGGCCGGAGCACGCCGTCGACCTGCCGGCCCAGACTGCCAATCCCAAGCGCACCATCCTCATGGAGGCCCCGGTCGCGGCCTCCCTCGCGGAGTAGATCTGCAAAGAAGATCCCCAGGGATCCACGGAGGTTCCACAGGGATCCACGCGATCTTCACGCGGAGGTATACGGCTGAGGGCGGCAGATTGCTCAAAGGCCCCCACCGCAGGATGTCAAGGGCGTCCCCGGCCGGGGACGCCCTTCCGCGTTAGCCTGGAGCGTCACACTCCAGCCAGCTCAGTCAAGGGGCCAACCAACCCGTGCGCATCGCCAGGTTCTCCATCGACGGGAACGTCGCCTTCGGCGCGGTCGAGGGCGACAAGCCGGACGAGCTCGTCCTCGACATCATCAAGGGCATCCCGTTCGCGGACTTCCAGCTCTCCGGCACCAAGGTGCCGCTGAACAAGGTCCGACTGCTCCCGCCCGTGCTGCCCAACAAGGTCGTGGCCTTCGGGCGCAACTACGCCGAGCACGCGAAGGAACTGGGCCACGAGGTGCCGGACGCCCCGTTCGCCTTCTTCAAGCCGTCCACCTCGGTGATCGGCCCCGGCGACGACATCCAGTACCCGCCCTTCTCGCAGGAACTCCACCACGAGGCGGAACTCGCCGTGGTCATCGGCCGGATGTGCCGCGAGGTCCCGCGCGAACGCGTCGCGGACGTGATCTTCGGCTACACCTGCGCCAACGACATCACCGCCCGCGACGTCCAGCGCCGCGAGAAGCAGTGGGCCCGGGCCAAGGGCTTCGACACCTCCTGCCCGCTCGGCCCCTGGGTGGAGACGGACCTCGACCTGGCCCGCGCCGCCGACCTGACCGTGCAGCTCACGGTCAACGGCCAGCAGCGCCAGCTCGGCCGCACCAGCGAGATGATCCACTCCATCGAGGATCTGATCGTCAACATCACCGAGGCCATGACGCTGCTCCCCGGCGACGTGATCCTCACGGGCACCCCGGCAGGGGTCGGCCCCCTGGCTGTCGGCGACGAGGTCGCCGTCACCATCGAAGGCATCGGCACTCTCACCAACAAGGTTGTCAAGCGTGGCTAGCGCATCCGGCTCTCCCGTACGCGTCCGATTCTGTCCCTCGCCCACCGGTAACCCCCATGTGGGCCTGGTCCGCACCGCCCTGTTCAACTGGGCGTTCGCCCGGCACCACCAGGGCACCCTGGTCTTCCGCATCGAGGACACCGACGCGGCCCGCGACTCCGAGGAGTCGTACGAACAGCTCCTGGACTCGATGCGCTGGCTCGGCTTCGACTGGGACGAGGGCCCCGAGATCGGCGGCCCGCACGCGCCCTACCGCCAGTCGCAGCGGATGGACCTCTACAAGGACGTCGCCGCCCGGCTCCTCGCCGCCGGCCGCGCCTACCACTGCTACTGCTCCCAGGAGGAGCTGGACACCCGCCGCGAGGCCGCCCGCGCCGCCGGCCGCCCCTCCGGCTACGACGGCCACTGCCGCGATCTGTCCGAGGCGCAGGTCGAGGAGTACCGCGCCCAGGGCCGCGCCCCGATCGTCCGCTTCCGGATGCCCGACGAGACGATCACCTTCACGGACCTGGTCCGCGGCGAACTGACCTTCACCCCGGAGAACGTCCCGGACTACGGCATCGTCCGCGCCAACGGGGCGCCGCTGTACACGCTGGTCAACCCGGTCGACGACGCCCTCATGGAGATCACCCACGTGCTGCGCGGCGAGGACCTGCTGTCCTCCACGCCGCGGCAGATCGCCCTGTACAAGGCGCTGATCGACCTGGGCGTCGCCAAGGCGATCCCGGCCTTCGGGCACCTCCCGTACGTCATGGGCGAGGGCAACAAGAAGCTCTCCAAGCGTGACCCGCAGGCGTCCCTCAACCTCTACCGCGAGCGCGGCTTCCTCCCCGAGGGCCTGCTCAACTACCTCTCGCTGCTGGGCTGGTCGCTCTCCGCCGACCAGGACATCTTCGGCACGGCCGAGCTGATCGCCGCCTTCGACATCGCCGACGTCAACCCCAACCCGGCACGCTTCGACCTGAAGAAGTGCGAGGCGATCAACGCCGACCACATCCGGCTGCTGGACGTGAAGGACTTCACCGAGCGCTGCCGCCCGTGGCTGCGCGCCCCCTTCGCGCCCTGGGCGCCGGAGGACTTCGACGAGGCCCGCTGGGAGGCGATCGCCCCGCACGCCCAGACGCGTCTGAAGGTCCTCTCCGAGATCACCGACAACGTCGACTTCCTGTTCCTGCCGGAGCCGGTCTTCGACGAGCCCTCCTGGGCCAAGGCGATGAAGGAGGGCGCCGACGCGTTGCTCCGCACCGCCCGCGAGAAGCTGGAGTCCGCCGACTGGACCTCGGCCGAGTCCCTCAAGGAGGCCGTCCTGGCCGCCGGCGAGGCCCACGGCCTCAAGCTCGGCAAGGCCCAGGCCCCGGTCCGCGTCGCCGTCACCGGCCGCACGGTCGGCCTCCCCCTCTTCGAGTCCCTGGAGATCCTGGGCAAGGAGAAGACCCTGACCCGCATCGACAGTGCCCTGACCAAACTCACGGCCTGACGTCGCACGACCGAGGGGCGGTACCGGTGACCCCGGGTACCGCCCCTCAGCCGTACGCGGCGGACCGGCCCCGCGATACCGTCGGAGGCATGAGCATTCGTGCCGTGGTCTGGGACGTGGACGACACCCTCTTCGACTACACCACCGCGGACCGGGAGGGCATGCGGGCGCATCTCGTCGCCGAGGGGCTGATGGCCGGGTACGGCACGCCGGAGCAGGCGCTGGACCGGTGGCGGGAGGTCACCGACGGGCAGTGGGCGCGGTTCTCCGCAGGCGAGGTCACCTTCGAGGGGCAGCGGCGGGACCGGGTGCGGGTGTTCCTGGACCGGCCGGAGCTGACCGACGCGGAGGCCGAGGAGTGGTTCCGGCGCTACATCGGGCACTACGAGGCCGCCTGGGCGGTGTTCCCCGACGTCGTGCCCGTGCTCGACGCCCTCGCCGCCAGCCACCGGCACGCGGTGCTCTCCAACTCCAGCCTGACCGTCCAGGACCACAAGCTGCGCGTCCTCGGACTGCACCACCGCTTCGAGACCATCCTGTGCGCCGCCGAGCTGGGCGTCTCCAAACCGGAGGCCGCCGCCTTCCTCGCCGCCTGCGAGGCCCTCGCCCTGCCCCCGCACGAGGTGGCCTATGTCGGTGATCATCCGGAGATCGACGGCCGGGGCGCCGCCGACGCCGGACTGCTCTCGGTGTGGATCGACCGCCGCGGCGGCACGGCGGCCGTGGAGCCGCCGTCCGGCCGGCACCGGATCGCCACCCTCGCCGAACTGCCCGCGATCCTCGGCCCGGATACCCGTTTTGGAGCCCGGTCCACCTTCGGGTAATGTTCTTCCTGCGCCGCCGAGGAGCGGGCCGAAAGGCCGGAAGCCGGGGGCGCAAGCTAGAACAGGATCCCTCTTCCGGGATTTGCGTTCCAGTGGCCTATGGTGTAATTGGCAGCACGACTGATTCTGGTTCAGTTAGTCTTGGTTCGAGTCCAGGTAGGCCAGCTCGCGGAGCTCATCCGCACCGTGGAGGACATCCACAAAGCCCCCGTTGTGTAGCGGCCTAGCACGCTGCCCTCTCAAGGCAGTAGCGCCGGTTCGAATCCGGTCGGGGGTACTGATCTCGATCAACTCGGGATCGCTAGGGCCCCCGTTGTGTAGCGGCCTAGCACGCCGCCCTCTCAAGGCGGTAGCGCCGGTT
>NZ_JAANNX010000048.1:0-39190 GCF_013363615.1 Streptomyces sp. CAI-85
CAGCAGGGGCTGCATCTCGGACCAGGTCACTTGGCACCTTCCTTCACCAGCGCGGAGACGGGCTCGCGGCCCACGACGTCGATCTGGAGGCCCTGTTCGCGCAGGAAGCCGACCGGCACGACGTTGTCCTCGTAGCGGCCGGGGAGTTCGATGCGCATCCGCCCGATCTGGAGGCCGCCGACGGTGTCGATGGCGGCGCCCAGGATCGAGATGTCGATGTTGTAGGTGCGCGAGAGCTGGGAGATCACGGGCTGGGTGGCGGCCTCGCCGTGGAAGGTGACGTCGAGGACGGTGCGCTCGGGGCCGGTGGCCTCGCCGCCGACCGGGAAGAGCGCGGCGGCGAGTTCGGAGCCCGGGGTGGCGAGCAGTTCGCTGACGGTGCCGGACTCGACGATGCGGCCGCGTTCCATAAGGGCGGCGGAGTCGCAGATCGACTTCACGACGTCCATCTCGTGGGTGATGAGCAGGACGGTGAGGCCGAGCTGCCGGTTCAGGTCGCGCAGCAACTGGAGGATGGAGCGGGTGGTCTCGGGGTCGAGGGCGCTGGTGGCCTCGTCGGAGAGGAGCACCTTGGGGTCGCCGGCGAGGGCGCGGGCGATGCCGACGCGCTGCTTCTGGCCGCCGGAGAGCTGGGCCGGGTACGCCTTCGCCTTGTCGGCGAGTCCGACCAGGTCGAGCAGCTCCAGCGCCTTGCGGGAACGTTCCTTTCCGGTGCTGCCGAGGATCTCCAGCGGGAGTTCGACGTTGTCCTGCACGGTCCGCGAGGAGAGCAGGTTGAAGTGCTGGAAGACCATGCCGATCCGGCTGCGGGCCTGGCGCAGGGCGCGGCCGGCGCGCGGTCCGTTCCCGGCGAGCGCGGTGAGGTCCTGTCCGGCGACGGTGACCGTGCCGGCGGTGGGGCGCTCCAGCAGGTTGACGCAGCGGATCAGCGAGGACTTGCCGGCGCCGGACTGGCCGATGACGCCGTACACCTCTCCTTCGCGGACGTGCAGGTCGACGCCGTCCAAGGCGGTGACCTCACGGCCGCGCGAGCGGTAGACCTTGGTCAGGCCCGTGGTGGTGATCACGTGGGTTTCCGTCACTGTCGAGTGCGCGGGCGTGGGTGTGCCCGGGCGCACGGGTGCAGGCTGTCAGGGGCGCGACACATCTCTCGCGGTGGCGGTGGAACGCAGGGAGATCATGTGTGCGCGGGGCGGCTGCGGTCCGTCACGGCCCAGGGGCGGCGTACGGACGTGCCACGGCGTCTCGCTTCGGGGCGCGAGGCTCGGGGGGTGGTGCGGGGGCCCTCTAGAAGGCGCACATTCGACACAGACAACGAGCACCGGGCGTCATGGTCGCCTCGGTCGCAAGGGTGCGGCAGCTCGTCGTGGTCATGGGCATCAGTAAAGCAGACCCATGGTGCTGACAGAACACGGCTGTCCGGATAGTGGACAGCCGTGGACAGGGGTGGACCGCGACGGGGTGCCGGTCAGCCGCGCACGGAGACGGTCACACCCCCGTCGGTGACCAGTGCGGACAAGGCGGACAGGTTCTCGACCACCAGGTCGGCGTCCAGCTCCTCGGCACGGTGGGTTGTGGCCAAGGCCACGGTGGTCATCCCGGCGGCACGGCCGGCGGCGAGTCCGGCGGGGGCGTCCTCGAAGACGACGCAGGCGGCGGGGTCGACGCCGAGGGTGCGGGCGGCGAGGAGGTAGGGCTCGGGGTCGGGCTTGCCGCGGCTGACGTCGTCGGCGGTGACCAGGGTCTTCGGCCGGATCCCGACGGCGGCGAGGCGGGCCTCGGCGAGCCGGTGGGTGGCGGAGGTCACGACGGCCCAGCGGTCGGCGGGCAGCGCGTCGAGGAACTCCCGCGTGCCGGGCAGCAGGGAGACGCCGCCGTTGGGCACGTCCTCCACCTCCAACTGCTCGACGCGGGCGACGGCGGCGGCGACCCGGGCGGCGGGCAGCAGATCGCCGACGATCTCGACGGCGGTACGGCCGTGCAGCGGGACACGGGCGAACTGCTCGGCGGTGATGCCGTACTCGTGGGCCCAGCGGGTCCAGCAGCGTTCCACGGAGGCCAGGGTGGAGACCAGGGTGCCGTCGTTGTCGAAGAGGAGGGCCTGTGCGTGGAGGGCCTGCGGGTGGAGGGCCTGTGAGTGGATCGTCGTCATGGTCTAGACCCTACGTCGCGCCCCGGGCCCGGCCGCCGGGCGCCGATTACGGCGTAATAAGGTCGCTGCATGCTTGATGCCCTGACGCTGGTGACCGGCGTCGCCGCGTTGCTGCTGGCCGCCTGGTGCGGCTGGGCGGCCTACCGTGACCAGCCGACGAAGGACTGGCACTTCATCGGGATGGCCGTGGTCTCGCTGCTGGCCGCGGTCCAGCTCGTGGTCGGGATCGTGCAGCTCGCGCGGGGCGAGAAGCCGGAGCAGGGCACGACGATCTTCGTGGCGTATCTGCTGGGCGCGTTCGCGTGCGTCCCGGCGGCGGGGTTCATGTCGCTGGCCGAGCGGACGCGGTGGGGCTCGGTGACGGTCGCGGCCGGCGCGGTCGTCCTCGCCGTCCTCGAGGTCCGGCTCTACGACATCTGGGGAGGCTGAGTTGACGGCCGTTCAGGACAAGCCGGCCCGGCTGATCAGCGGGCCCGGCATCGTGCTGGTGTGGTTCTACGGCGTGATGGTGGTCGGCGCGGTGTCGCGCTCGGCGTACCAGATCGCGACGGACTTCGACCGGGCGCCGCTGTCGTACACGCTGTCGGCGGTGGCCGGGCTCGTGTACGGCTTCATCACGTACTCCCTGGTCCGCGGCGGCGAGACGGCCCGCAGGGCGGCACAGTTCTGCTGCGCCGCCGAACTCGCGGGCGTCCTGATCGTCGGCACCTGGACCCTGATCGAACCGTCGGCCTTCCACGACTCGACGGTCTGGTCCGACTACGGCATGGGCTACGTCTTCATCCCGGTCCTGCTGCCCCTGTCGGCGCTGTACTGGCTGCGCAGGTCCCGGACCGCTAAGCCGTAGCCGCGTATTCGCCCGCCGCCTTCTCCAGGACGATCATGGGGACGCCGTCCGTGCCCTGGGAGGTGCCGACCGTCCGGTAGCCGACTCGGCGGTAGAGGCGGAGGTTGCCCTCGCTGCGGTGGCCGGTGAAGAGGCGGAACCTGGTGGCGCCGCGTTCGTCGGCGAGGGCCGTCTCGGCGGCGCGCAGGAGGCGGGCGCCGATGCCGTGGCCCTGGAGGCGGGGGTGGACGCACAGCTTGCCGATGGCGGCCGCGCCGTCCTCGGTGAGGGTGCCGCGCACCGAGCCGACGACCTCCTCGCCGAGCCGGGCCACGAAGACGCAGTCGGCGGCGAGTTCCTGCTTGACCGAGTCGAGGGTCTGGACCAGCGGGGCGATGCGGTAGTTGCCGTACAGCGCGGCTTCGCTCTGGAAGCACAGGTACTGCAACCTGAAGATCTGCTCGGCATCCTGCTCGGTCGCCACCGAGATGGTCACGCTCATGCCCATGTGCGCACGCCTCCCGCTCACCTGATCGCCTGTGGTCCCTCACTCCTATCCCCGCACTTGGCGGGCCGCAACCTCCGGTGCCAGCAAACGACGGAGACAACCCAGACATCTGGAGCGTTCCGGTCCGAGACTGCCCTGTGAGATACCCAACTCACCGGCGATTTCCCGGTAGGTGGGGTCCTCCGGCGACAGCAGCGCCTGGAGGAGCCGGGAGCAGCGGCCGGGCAGCCGGTGCACGGCCTCGCGCAGCGCGCGGTGCCGGGCGCCGGTGAGCGCCGTCTGCTCGGGGCCGTGGTCGCGCTCGTCGACGGGCTCGCTCTCGTACGGTCCCTCGCGGCGGCCGGTACGGCGGGTGCGGCGGACCTCGGCGCGGACGGCCCGGCGCAGCCAGACCGGCGGGTCGTGCGGCGGGCCGTCGGCGGCGAGGTGCTCCAGCAGGCGCAGCCAGACCGCCTGTTCGAGATCGCCGGGTTCGGTACCGGTGGCGTGCGCCTCGGCGGAGACCTCGGCCGCGAGCAGCGGGCGCAACGTGGTGAGCAGGTCGTACGTCATGTGCCACACGATGCGGTCGGCCGGGCCGTTGGTTGCCCGGCCGGCCGACTGTCACTCCTACGGGTGGTCAGCCGTTGACGAACTCCGCGCGGGCGAGCAGGCCCGTGTCCGGGTTGTCGGTGAAGATCCCGTCGATGCCGGTGGCGAAGTACGCGCGGTAGGCGCCGAAGGCGTCGCCGTAGGCGTCCGGGTCGGTGCCCTTGCGGAAGTTCGCGGGCAGGAAAGGGTTCTCGTTGCGAAGGGTGTAGGGGTGGAGCAGGAGTCCGACCGCGTGGGCGTCGCGCACCAGCGTGGTCGGGGTGGTGAGGTTGCCGTTCGCGTCCTTGGGGATGACGAGGTCGAGGGTGGGGCCGATGCCCTGCGCGTACCCGGCGATCTCCCGCAGTCCGGCCCGGGTGACCAGGTCGGCGACCGTGCGCGGGTCGCCCGTCTCGACGAAGTCCCAGGGCCGGGTCGCGGCGCCGGACAGCAGCACCACGAGCGGGTTGTCCACGAGCTTGTTCAGCCGCTGGACACTGGTCGGCTCGAAGGACTGGAGGACGACCGGCGAGGTCTTCCGGTCCTTGCCGTACTTGTGCAGCAGCTTGGCCACCCGCTCCTCCAGGCCGAGGCCCAGCGTGCGGAAGTAGGTGGGGTGCTTGATCTCCGGGTAGATCCAGACCTGCCTGCCGCGCCTACGGGTCTGCTCGTCCTGCCACTTCAGGACCTCCTCGAAGGTCGGGATCTCCCAGCGGCCGTCGTAGAGCGTGTTGTGCGGGCGGTTGGCCGGGATGCGCTCGGTCGCGCGCAGGGTCTTCAGCTCGGCGAGCGTGAAGTCCTCGGTGAACCAGCCGGTGGTGGGGACGCCGTCGAGCACCTTGGTGGTCCTGCGCCCGGCGAACCGGGGGTGGTCGGCGACGTCCGTCGTGCCGCCGATCTCCGGCTCGTGCCGGCAGACGAGATGACCGTCCCGGGTGGGGACCAGGTCGCCCGCCTCCACGATGTCGGCGCCGAGGTCGAGGGCGAGCTGGTAGGAGCCGAGGGTGTGTTCGGGGCGGTAGCCGCTGGCGCCGCGGTGACCGATGACCGTCGGGACGGGGAGGCTCCTCAGACCGCCGTGCCGGTCCGGCGTCGCGCTCGCCGTGCCCGACAGGGCTAGGGCGCCCGTGGTGGCGCCGAGCACGGCCGCGCCCAGCAGGGCCCGGCGTGCGGTGCCGGCCGGTGTCGCGCTCGCCTTGGTGGTCTCGTCCTGCGTTCCCGTCGCGGGGTCCATCGCGGGGTCTCCTGCCGTCGGCTCGTCCGTGCGCGCCGATCGTAGGGGCGTGGACATGACCGTCGGGAGACCGCGACGCCAACACGCGGGAAGGAGGAAGAGGCTGTTTCGTGGTGGGCTCCCGGGCGTTCCACGGGCGTTCCACGCAGGTGACGGGCGGGTGGCGTTCGGCCGTACAGGTAAACGTACGTCAACAGTGCGTAAGGCATCGGTGAACCCGATGTGCGTCGGCGGCGGGCCCGCGAGTATCGTCCTCACCTGCACAGTCACACCGTTATCCCTTGGCATCGGAGGGCCCGTTGTCCCGCTTCGCGCTCATCAAGGCAGTGCTCGGACCGGTCATGCGCCTGATGTTCCGCCCCCGGGTCGAGGGCGCGGAGCACATCCCCGGCGACGGCCCCGTCATCCTGGCCGGAAACCACCTCACCTTCATCGACTCGATGATCCTGCCGCTCGTGTGCGACCGGCAGGTCTTCTTCATCGGCAAGGACGAGTACGTCACCGGCAAGACCCTCAAGGGCCGGCTCATGGCCTGGTTCTTCACCGGCGTCGGCATGATCCCCGTGGACCGCGACGGCGGGCGCGGGGGTGTGGCCGCGCTGATGACCGGGCGCCGGGTCCTGGAGGACGGCCGGGTCTTCGGCATCTACCCCGAGGGGACGCGCTCGCCCGACGGACGGCTGTACCGGGGGCGGACCGGGATCGCCCGGCTGACCCTGATGACGGGGGCGCCGGTGGTGCCGTTCGCGATGATCGGCACGGACAAGTTGCAGCCGGGTGGGGCGGGGATGCCGCGGCCCGGGCGGGTGACGGTGCGGTTCGGGGAGGCGATGGAGTTCTCCCGGTACGAGGGGATGGACCGGGACCGGTATGTGCTGCGGGCGGTCACGGATTCTGTGATGGCCGAGGTGATGCGGTTGTCCGGGCAGGAGTATGTGGACATGTATGCGACCAAGGCGAAGGCTGCGTAGCGGTTCTTTTTGGTGCGGGTGCGTGGGGGCTGGGCGCGCAGTTCCCCGCGCCCCTGGGTTGCGAAGGCTCGCGTCGGCTGCCAGGCGAGGGTGTTGGGCGTGGCCTTTGCGCAGTTCCCCGCGCCCCTAGCCCCTGCGCCGGCGGAGTGTCAAAGTTACGGCCGAGATCAGGAACCAGAAGGCTCCGAAGGCCGAGTAGCCCGCTATGCCCGACAGGTCGCTCGTCGGGGACGACGACATCGCGGCGAAGGAGCCGCCCGCCAGGACGGACAGGCCGCCGCTGATGATCATGGGCCACTGGGCGCCGACCGTGCGGCGGCGGCGGATCGCCACGGCGAGCTGGAGCGCTCCGGACAGCAGGGCCCAGACGCCGAAGACCAGCAGGGCCGTGCCGACGGTGGAGAAGACGGCGGCGGTCATCCCGGCGGTGGCGGCGAGGCCGAGGGTCACGTTGGCGGTGCCGACCTGGTCGGTCGTGCCGGTCAGACGGCGTTCCAGGAGCGTGGCGGCGACGTCCCACAGCGGGTAGACGATCAGCAGCACGGCCGCGATCGCCGTGGGCTTCTCCGTCGACACCAGCGAGGCCGAGGTCGTACCGACCAGTGCCACCCAGATCAGGGAGAACGCGACTCGGATCAGATGGAGTGATCGGAGCCCGGAGAGAGTCGTCGTCGGATTGAGCGTGGCGGTCGTCTGAGTCATCGGGTGTCCCGTGAGTGATCGTGTCGGTGTGAGGCGGGCGCCTCGGTGAGGAGTCTGGGCGGCCCCGGGACCCGCCGCGTACTTCGAACGAAGTACATGTCCACGGCACAGGTGGACGAGAATCGGGACATGGTCAAGGCGCGGAACAGTCAGGACGGCCCCGCCGCACCCCTGTGGGTCCGTCGCCCCGAGGCGCTGCACGGCGCCGCCTACGCGGTGGCCGCGCTGGTGTTCACCGGCCAGATCGTGGCCGTCGTCCTGCGTGACTCGGACGGGCCGACGGTTCTCGCCGTGCTGCTCGCCGGTGCCGGTGTCGCCCTCTCCTGGCGGCTGCCGTGGACCGGGCTGGTCGTGGCGAGCGCGGCCTCCTTCGCCGTCACGGCGGTGGGCCAGGACCCCCTGTCGGTGTGGATGATGGCCGTGCTCGTGCTGTTCTCGGTCACCCTCAGGGGCAAGCAGCCGCTGGTCGGGACGGGCATCGTCGCGGCGTCCTTCCTGGGCGCGTTCATGACGCTGGGCGGGTTCCGCGGCGGCGCGTTCGTCGGGGTGGCCGCCCTCTTCTCCGCCGTGGCGGGCGGGGCGACCGGGGCCGCGCTGCGCATCCACCGCGAGCACTGGCTCACGCTGGAGGAGCGGGCCGAGAGCGCCATCGCCACCCGCGAGATCGAGGCCACCCGGCGTGTGACCGAGGAACGGCTCCGTATCGCCCGTGATCTGCACGACGTCATCGGCCACCAGGTCGCGATGCTCAGCCTGCACCTGGGCGCCGCGGAGATCGGGCTGCCCGAGGACGCCGAGTCCTCCCGGCAGGCCCTCGTCGACGCCAGGTCCAGCGCCCGTACGGTCGTCGTCGAGACCCAGCGGATCCTCACGCTCCTCCGGCTCGAAGGGGATGTCTCCGACGAGGAGGCGCTGCGGCCGACCCCGGCGCTCAGCGGGCTGGAGAGCCTGATCGCCTCGTTCGAGAGCATCGGCCTGGACGTCCGGCCCTCCCTCGACCTGCCCGCCGGTTTCGTGGAGCCCAGCGTCGGCGTGACCGTCTACCGGGTCGTCCAGGAAGCGCTGACGAACGCCTACCGGCACGGGGACGGGACGGCGACGGTGGAGGTGCGTGAGCGCGACGGCCGGATCTGCCTCACCGTGGAGAACCGCGTCGGCCGCTCGTCACCACGCGGCGCCGGCCCCGGCAGTGGACTCGGGCTCGTGGGCATGCGCGAGCGCGTCGAGTCGTCCAGCGGGCGGCTGACCGTCGACAGCGCCGACGGACGGTTCCGGGTCCACGCCGAGTTCAGCCCGCTGGGAGCCGCCGTATGACCACGCGCGTGCTGATCGTCGACGACCATGCCGAGATCAGGGCCGGCATCAGGGCGATGCTGCGGCTCGACCCGGATCTCGTCGTCGCGGGCGATCTCTCCGACGGGCTCCAGGTCGTCCCCTTCCTCCGCGAACACCCCGTCGACCTGGTCCTGATGGACATCCGGATGCCCGGCATCGACGGGGTGGAGGCCACCCGCCGGATCCGTGCGGAGCATCCGCCGGAGAAGCTGCGGGTGATCGTGCTGACCACCTTCGACCAGGACGACATCGTCCTCGCCGCCCTCCGCGCGGGCGCCAACGGCTTCCTGAGCAAGATCGTGAGCCCGGCCGAGCTGGTCGCCGGGATCACCGAGGTCGTCGGCGGCGGCGGTGCACTGTCCGCCGCCGCGACGGCCGCGCTCATCGGCCATATGACCGACAGCCCGCCCCCGGTGATCGACCGGGAGCTGCTGCGGCGCTTCGACGCGCTGACCCCGAGGGAGCGGGACGTCGTCGTCCTCGTCGCGAGCGGACTGGGCAACGACGAGATCGCCGCCCAGATGTCCGTGTCGCCGTACACCGTGAAGACGCACGCGGTGCGGGCCATGACCAAGGTCGGGGCGCGGGACCGGGCGCAACTGGTCTCGTTCACCTTCCGCGCCGGTCTCTACCCCTGAACTACGGGGAACGTGAGCTACCGGGACCCTGAACTACGGGGAGTTCTCCAGGCGTTGGCCCCGGAGCATGAACCAGGCCGCGGCCGCCGTGGCCAGCAGGACCGCCGCGCCGACGCCGGAGGCCAGGGTCAGGCCGTCCACGAAGGCCGTCCGGGCCGAGGCGAGCATGTCCTCGGCCGCGGCGGACGGCATATGGGCCGCCGCCTCGACCGCGCCGCCCAGCGACTCGTGCGCCCCGTCCGGGGTGCCGGCCGGGGACGGGAAGCCGCGGTAGACGCCCGTCACGATCGAGCCGAGTACGGCGATGCCGAGGGCCGCGCCGAGTTCGTACGCCGTCTCCGAGACCGCGGACGCCGCTCCCGCCTGCTCCTTGGGGACGGAGGACAGGATGACGTCCGAGGTCACGGTGAAGGAGAAGCCCGCGCCCACCCCGACCGCCAGCAGCGCGGCGCCCAGCACCGGATAGCCGGTGGACTGGCCGACCGTCGTCAGCGCGGCCAGGGCCAGGCCGATCGCGGCGAGACCGCCGGACACCACGGCCCGTACCGAGTAGCGGCGGGCCACCCGGCCGGCCAGCAGACCGGCCACCACCGCGCCGACGGCCGCCGGGAGTTCGGCGAGCCCCGCCTCCAACGGCCGCCTGCCCTGCACGAGTTGCAGATACTGGGACAGGAAGAACACCAGTCCCGACATGCCGAGGACGGTCAGCATGTCCGCGAGGACCGCGCCGCTGAACCCGCGCCTGCGGAACAGCCGCATGTCCAGCAGCGGCTTCGGAAGCGTGAGTTGACGGCGTACGAAGCCGTACAGCGCGGCGGCGCCGAGCAGTCCGGCCGTCGCCGCGTCCCAGGTCAGGCCGTGGCTCGCGGACTCCTTCACCGCGTACACGACGGCGATCATGCCGACCAGCGACAGCGCCACGCTGATCAGGTCCCAGGGGCCCGGGTCCGGGTTCTTCGACTCGGGCAGCGTCCTGAGCCCGACGACCACGAGCACGATCATCACCGGCAGGTTGATGAGGAAGACCGCACCCCACCAGAAGTGTTCGAGGAGGAAGCCGCCGACGATCGGGCCCACGGCGGTGCCCGCGGAGGCCGTGGCGCCCCAGATGCCGACCGCGAGACTGCGCTCGCGCGGGTCGTGGAAGATGTTGCGGATCAGCGCGAGGGTGGCCGGCATGAGGGTCGCCCCGGCCACGCCGAGCAGGGCGCGGGCCGCGATCATCATCTCCGGCGTGGTGGCGTAGGCGTTGAGCACGGACACCAGGCCGAAGGCCGTGGCGCCGACGAGCAGGATGCGCTTACGGCCGATGCGGTCGCCGAGGCTGCCCATCGACACGAGCAGACCCGCGATCACGAACGAGTAGACGTCGCCGATCCACAGGAGCTGGGTCCCGGAGGGTTCGAGGTCCTCGCTGATGTACGGGGTCGCCAGGCCGAGGACGGTCGCGTCGACGGCCACCAGCAGCACGGCGAGCACGAGCACGGCGAGCGCCAGCCAGCGGCCGGGGCGCCTCACCGCCTCGGACGTGGTCGCCGGCAGGGTGCTGGTCATGATTCCTCTCTTCTGAGTGCGCCGCCGAGCAACAGCTCGGCGATCATGTGCGTGAAGTCCTTGCGGGCCACCCGGCCCTCGGCGACCGCCCAGGCGCCGGAGGCCAGCAGGCCGTAGAACGCCTCGGTGAGCCAGGCCGGGGCGAGGTCGATACGGAACTCGCCGTCCGACTGGCCGCGCCGGAACAGGCTCTCGACGCGTTCGTCGATGCGGGTCCAGCCCGCGTTCTGCTCCTCACCCTCGAAGAGCTGGTTCTCGGTGTAGAGGAAGGCGAGCAGTCCGGCGGCCGGTTCGATCGCCCGGACGAGCCGTCGTACGGCGTCCCGCGCCGGTCCTTCGTCCAGCCGGGCGGCGTCGAGGGCGGCCTCGCACTCCTCGATGCCGAGCGATTCGAGCGCCCGGACCAGCGCGTCACGGCCCGCGAAGTGGCGGTGCAGCGTGGCGCGGCTGATCCCGGCGCTCTTGGCGACCTCGTCCATGGTCGCGGTGGCTTTACGGGTCAGCAGCGCGGCGGCACTGCGCAGGACGTGGTCACGGTCGACAGCCATGAGACGAGAGTAGCCCATGTGAGACATGAATGTCTCATGTAAGGCATGCATGACTCAGAAGGGGTCGCGGACCCCGAGCTTCTCTCAGTGCCAGGGCAGCGCCCCGCGCCGCTCCCAGTACGTCCGCGGCTCCTCCGCCAGCGCGGCCAGGCGGGACACCTGGCCGTCGTCCAGGTCGACGACCGCCGCGTGCAGGTTGGAGGCGAGCTGGGCGGTGGTCGCCGCCCCGGAGAGGACCACGCCGGCCCAGGGCTGCCGCAGGACCAGCGCGAGCGCGACGGCGTCGGCGCCGAGGCCGCTCTCCTCGGCCACCGCGGTCAGGGCGTCCGGCGCGTGCGGGCCTGCGAGGCGGCCGTTGGCCATGCCCTCCTTGACGATCACCGTGAGTCCGGCGTCGTGGGCCTCGGCGAGGGCGGGTCCGGCCGAGGTCTCCAGGGCGTTGTACGTCGACTGGACGGTACGGAAGAGGGGCGCGCCGTCGACCGTGACGGCGAGGGCGGCCCGGATCGCGTCCGCCTGGGCGGGGCCGCTGGTGGAGAAGCCGACGGTCACTCCCTGGGCGGCGGCCTCCGCGAGCCGGGCGTGGAGGCCCTGGTCCGTGAGGGCCGGGCTGTCCGGGGTCACCGAGTGGATCTGGTAGAGGTCGAGCCGGTCGCCGAGCAGCGCGGCCGTCTCGGCGCGCTGGCGCTCGTAGGTCTCGACGCCGTGGTCCTTGACCTCGTGCCGTTCGGCGTCGGTGGTCCAGTCGGCGGTGTAGGTGTAGCCCCACTTGCTGCCGACGACCACGTCGTCCCGGCCGGGGTTCCGGTCGAGCCAGTCCGCCAGGAACTCCTCGCTGCGGCCGTAGGAGCGGGCCGCGTCGACGTAGCGGACGCCCTGGGCGTAGGCGGCGTCGAGGAGTTCGTGGGTGCGGGCGCGCAGGGCCTCGACGCTGCGGTCCGCCCCGAGGTCGCGGTCACGGCCGAGGGTGATGTAGCCGGGGCGGCCGACGGCGGCGAGGCCGAGGCCGATGTGACAGGTGGGGGTCGTGGCGGTGGCGAGTCTGGCGAAGGGCATGCCCTCAACGTAGCGCGGGACGCCCTTCGCCCCAGGGGGCCGGCTCGGCGGGTGCGGGCGCGCCGTGGCCGGCCGTGCGGTTCCCCGCGCTCCTAAAGGCGGTTCGCCCACGCGTGCTGGGCCGTCACGTCCGCCTTCACCTCGGCGAGCTGGACGGCCACCGCGCTGGGCGCCGTACCGCCGCGCCCGTCGCGGGAGGCCAGGGCGCCCGGCACGTTCAGGACGGAGCGCACCTCGGGCGTCAGATGGGCGGAGATCTTCGCGAACTGCTCGTCCGTCAGCTCGTCCAGCTCCTTGCCCTCGGCCTCGGCGGCCTTCACGCACTCGCCGGCCACCTCGTGCGCGACGCGGAACGGCACGCCCTGCTTGACCAGCCACTCGGCGATGTCGGTGGCGAGGGAGAAGCCGGCCGGGGCCAGTTCCTCCATGCGCTCGCGGTGCACGGTGAGGGTGGCGATCATGCCGGTGAAGGCGGGCAGCAGGACCTCCAACTGGTCGCAGGAGTCGAAGACCGGCTCCTTGTCCTCCTGGAGGTCACGGTTGTAGGCGAGCGGCAGGGCCTTGAGGGTGGCCATCAGCCCGGTGAGGTTGCCGATGAGACGGCCGCTCTTGCCCCGCGCCAGCTCGGCGATGTCCGGGTTCTTCTTCTGCGGCATGATCGACGAACCCGTGGAGAACGCGTCGTGCAGGGTCACGAAGGAGAACTCCTTCGTGTTCCAGATGATGATCTCCTCGGCGATCCGGGAGAGGTTCACACCGATCATCGCGGTGACGAAGGCGAACTCGGCGACGAAGTCCCGGGACGCCGTGCCGTCGATGGAGTTGCCGACGCTGCCGCGCTCGAAGCCGAGGTCCGCGGCGACCGCCTCGGGATCCAGGCCGAGGCTGCTTCCCGCCAGGGCACCGGAGCCGTACGGCGACACGGCCGTCCGCTCGTCCCACTGGCGCAGCCGCTCCGCGTCCCGGGAGAGGGACTGGACGTGGGCGAGGACATGGTGGGCGAAGAGCACCGGCTGGGCGTGCTGGAGGTGGGTGCGGCCGGGCATCGCCACGTCCGGGTGGGCCTCCGCGAGGCCGATCAGGGCGTCCTGGAGTTCGGCGATCAGACCGCCGACGATCCGGGCGTGGTCGCGCAGATACATCCGGAAGAGGGTCGCGACCTGGTCGTTGCGGGAGCGGCCGGCGCGCAGCTTGCCGCCGAGGTCGGGGCCGAGACGCTCCAGCAGGCCCCGCTCCAGCGCGGTGTGGACGTCCTCGTCGGCGATCGTGCCCACGAAGGAGCCGTCGGCGACGTCCGCCTCCAGCCGGTCGAGCCCGTCGATCATCCGGGTCAGCTCGTCCTCGGTGAGCAGGCCCGCCTTGTGCAGCACGCGCGCGTGGGCGCGGGAGCCGGCGATGTCGTAGGGAGCGAGCCGCCAGTCGAAGTGGACGGACGCGGACAGCTTGGCCAGGGCCTCGGCGGGACCGTCGGCGAAACGTCCGCCCCAGAGCCGGACGTCACCGCTGTTGCTGCTCACTTGCGTTGCTCCTCACCGCTGCACTCAACGTCGCACGTTCATGCATGAGTATGCAGAGTGATGCATGATTCGTCAATTCAGGCCCCTCGCGGGAGCACCGCTCCCCGGGTTTTCGAAAAGACCTTGAACAACAGCAACCGCTTACCCGTACACACGGCTGCACACCACTCACCATCCCTCCCCCGACCCGAGTGAGGCATCCGGATGTCCAGAGGTCTTCCGAAGTACAACAAGCGTCGTGTGGCGCTCGTCGGTGGCGTGGCCGCCGTGGCGCTGACCGGTGCGGTCGTCGTGAACACGGCCCTCGCCGGGGAGTCGCCCAAGAGCGGGGCCGCCACGAACGCCAAGACCCTGGCCGGTCCCGGCACGATCGCCTGCCCGGACGTCACCGGACAGCTCCCGGCGGTCCCCGCCTCCGCGAAGGCCGAGGTCGACCGCAACCTGGCCCTCCTCCAGACCCAGATCGACGAGGCGAACAAGCGGCTGGTCGACACCGTCGGGCAGGGCGGACCGAACTTCGTGCAGAACGCGATCCTCGGCCCGCTGAAGGACAAGCGGGTCGCCACGCTCAACCGCATCGAGACCGCCATCGGCCGCGCGGCCGCGAAGCCCGAGGGCCTGGAGGCGTTCGCCCCCTGCACGCTGAACGCGGGCGGCGTGGCGGCCCCCGGCGGCGACGCGGGCGGAAACGCGGGCCAGGACACCGGCGCCGGGGCGGGTGCGGACACGGGCGCGGGTGCCGGGGCCGCCGAGACGCCCGCGAACCAGGCCGGCGGTGGCGCCGCGGGCACCATCACCTGCCCCGACGTCGCCTCCCGGCTGCCCGCGATCCCCGCCTCCGCGAAGGCCGAGGTGGACCGTAACCTCGCCCTGCTCCAGACCCAGATCGGCGAGGCCAACACGCGCTTGCAGAACACGGTCGGCCAGGGCGGCCCCAACTTCGTGCAGAACGCGATCCTCGGCCCGCTGAAGGACAAGCGCGTCTCCACGATCGACCGCATCGCGATCTCCATCGGCCGCACCGCCGCCAAGCCGCAGGGTCTGGAGGCGCTGGCCCCCTGCACGCTGAACCAGTGAGCTGAACCCGTCACCCGACGGGAGCGGTGGCGGCGGACCGGGCGCACATCACCACGAGCGGGAGCGAACCGCCCGAACCGCCGCCGCCGTTCAGCCCGCTGCGACGGGAGCGGCGTCCCAGCTCAGCCCGCGTGCCGGGCTTTCCCACGACTTCCCGGCAGACTGAGCGACCGGCTGAACACTCTGCGGTCGCGCCACGTATCTGTGGGCCAAGGGTCAAGTCCCCGGAGGAACCGTGACCACCACGATCGCAGGCGGACGTGCCGCCCGCCGCCAGACGATGCGCCGCATCCGCCCGCGCCGATCCCCGGCCGTCCCGTTGTTGCTCGCCGTATGGGCGGGCGCGGCGGGCGTGCTGTGGCTGTGGTGGGCGAACACGCCGTCCATCTCGGACAACAACGGCAGGATCCTCCAGGCGGGGCGGATCACCGGGCTGCTCGCCGGCTATCTGATGGCGCTCGTGGTGCTCCAGATGGCGCGGGTGCCCGCGCTGGAGCGCCGGGTCGGCTCCGACCGGGTGGCCCGCTGGCACGCGATGTCGGGACGGTACACGCTCTGTCTGACCTTCGCGCACGTCTTCCTCATCATGTGGGGATACGCGCTCCAGGCGGGCAAGTCGCTCGGGGACATCGTCCAGCAGACGGTCGACTCGGTGAACCAGCTCCCCGACATGGGCAAGGCGGCCGTCGGCACCGGTCTGCTGGTGGTCATCGGCCTGGTCTCGATCGGCCCGGTCCGGCGCCTGATGCCGTACGACACCTGGTACCACGTGCATCTGCTGACGTACGCGGCGGTGTACCTGACGTTCTGGCACCAGATCACCACCGGCAACGAGTTCGCGGTGGAACCGTCCGCCAAGACCTTCTGGTACGCGCTGTACGGCGCGGTCACCGCGCTGGTGCTCTGGTACCGGGTCCTGACCCCGATCCGGCTGAACCTGCGTCACCGGCTGTACGTCGAGGCGGTCATCGAGGAGACGCCGGGCATCGTGTCCGTGCTGATCGGCGGCCGCAAGCTGCACCGGATGGGCGCGGAGGCCGGGCAGTTCTTCCGGTGGCGGTTCCTGGCGCCGGGGATGCGGTTCAGCTCGCACCCGTACTCGCTGTCGGCGGCGCCCCGCCCGGAGCTGCTGCGGATCACCGTCAAGGCGATCGGCGACCACAGCGAGGCGCTGCGCGAACTGACGCCCGGCACCAAGGTGTGGGCCGAGGGTCCGTACGGCGCGATGACGGCGTCCCGGCGCAGCCGCGGCAAGGTGCTGCTGGTGGCCGGCGGTGTGGGCATCACCCCGATGCGCGCGCTGTTCGAGACGCTGCCGGGCTCCGCCGGTGACATCACCCTGCTGTACCGGGCCAACAGCACCCAGGACCTGGCCCTCTGGGACGAGCTGGCGAAGATCGCCGACGAGCGCGGGGCGCGGCTGATGTACGCCGTGAACAGCCCCGACGGGGAGCGCCCCGACATCTCGGCGGAGTCCCTCCAGCGGAAGATCCCCGACATCGACAGCCACGACGTGTTCATGTGCGGGCCGAACGGCTTCGCCCAGGGCGTGTACGAGGCACTGCGCGGCGCCGGGGTTCCGGCCCGCCGTATCCATCACGAGTCGTTCGAGATGTGAGCGACGGGACCACCACGGCCACCCCCAAGCCCTCTGCCCTCGGCGGGAATCAGGAGTTCTGGAAACATGAGGAAGAGTCATCCCCTTCGGCGCGTCGTGCTCGCCACGGCCGCGACGGTGTCCGGGATCGTGCTGCTGCTGACCCTGAAGCCGGGTTCGGACCCGGACTCCCAGGCGGCCGGCGCGGCCCAGCAGGGCGCCGCCCAGGCCGGGGCCGCCGCGGCGGCGACGGGCACGTACACCGGTGACGCGGTGGACACCCAGTACGGGCCCGTCCAGGTGCGGGTCACGCTGGCCGCCGGCAAGATCACCCAGGCGGACGCGGTCCAGGCGCCCAAGGGCGGCCAGAGCGACCAGATCACCGCGAACGCCGTCCCCAAGCTGAACCAGGCGGCCGTGGCGGCCGGCAGCGCGAACATCGACACGGTGTCCGGCGCGACCTTCACCACCGAGGGCTACAAGAAGTCCCTCCAGTCCGCGATCGACAAGGCCAACGCCGGTGCGGGCGCCTCCCAGGGAGCCGGCCAGGCGGCCCCGGTCACCGGTGTCTTCACCGGTGACGCGGCGGACACCGAGTACGGCGCGATCCAGGTCCGGATCACCGTCAAGGACAACCGGATCACCAAGTCGGAGACGGTCCAGCAGCCCAAGGGCGGCCAGAGCGACCAGATCACCGGCAACGCCGTCCCGAAGCTGAACAAGGACGTCGTCGCCAAGCAGAGCGTGCAGATCGACACGGTGTCCGGCGCGACCTACACCACCGAGGGCTACAAGAAGTCCCTCCAGTCCGCGATCGACAAGGCGAACGCCAGCGCCGGTGCCGCGCAGGAGGCGGGCGGCCAGGCGTCGCAGTCCCCGGAGGCCGGGGCGCAGGACCCGGGGGCCGAGCAGGGCGGCGACGGGGGTTCCGGCGGCGCCGCGCAGGCGTCGGGCACCTTCACGGGCGACACGGTCCAGACGGACTACGGCCCCGTGCAGGTCCGGATCACCGTCGCGGGCGGCAAGATCACCAAGGCGGAGGCGGTCCAGCAGCCCAAGGGCGGCCAGAGCGACCAGGTCAACGGCAACGCGATCCCGAAGCTGAACCAGGCGGCCGTGGCGGCCGGCAGCGCGGACATCGACGCGGTGTCCGGGGCGACCTACACCAGCGGCGGCTACAAGGAATCCCTTCAGTCGGCGCTGGACCAGGCCGGTGTCTGAGACCGTGGCCGAGTCGGCAGCAGCCCCCGCCGCGGTGCGGCACGCGGAGGAGGTCATGGGGACCGTGTTCTCCTTCGACGTCCGCGGCGGGGACCCGGAGGCGGTGCGCACGGCGCTGGACGAGGCGGTCGCCTCCCTGCACCGGGTCAACGAGGTGTTCAGCACCTACCGCGAGGACAGCCAGATCTCGCGCCTCCAGCGCGGCGAACTGACCGTCGGGGAGTGCGACCCCGAGGTGGCCGAGGTGCTCGGACTGGGCGCCGAGGCGGAGCGGACCAGCGACGGCTGGTTCAGCATGCGCTACGGCGGCCAGGTCGACCCGACCGGCATCGTCAAGGGCTGGGCGGCGGAGCGCGCGGCCCGGCTGATCGGCGCCGTGGCCGGGGTGAGCGGTGTCAGCGTCAACGGCGGCGGCGACGTCCAGTTGCTGGGGGTGCCGGGTCCCGAGCGGCCGTGGCGGGTCGGCGTGGCCGATCCCCTGCGGCCGGGCGGGCTGGCGGCGGTGGTGTCGGCGGCGGGCGCGGACGAACTCGCGGTCGCCACCTCGGGTACGGCGGAGCGCGGCGCGCACATCGTCGACCCGCGCACCGGCCGTTCGGCGGTCACCGACCTGGTCGCCGTGACCGTGGTGACACCCCGGCTGACCTGGGCGGACTGCTGGGCCACGGCCGCGTTCGCGATGGGCTCCCGCGAGGGCCTGGCCTGGCTGGAGTCCCTCCCGGACGTGGAGGCACTCCTGATCACGGCGGGCGACGAGGTGCGCTGCACGGGGGGCCTGGCCAGACGACTGGGCTGAGCGACCCGAAGGGGCGCGGGGAACTGCGCGACCGGCCACAGCGCACCCGCACCCGCAGGCAGCCGTCAGTGCCCGTTCTGAGCCAGCCGCAGCAAGTGGTCGGCCAGCGCCTGCCCACCCGCAGGCTCCCGGCTGATCAACAGCAACGTGTCGTCACCGGCGATCGTCCCGAGGATGTCGTGCAGTTCGGCCTGGTCGATCGCCGAGGCCAGGAACTGCGCGGCCCCGGGAGGCGTTCGCAGCACGACCAGGTTCGCCGACGCCTCCGCGGAGATCAGCAGCTCCTGGGAGAGCCGCCGCATCCGCTCCTCCTTCGCCGACTCGCCCAGCGGGGCCCGGGGGGTGCGGAAACCCCCCTCGCTCGGCACCGCGTAGATCAGGTCGCCGTCGTTGTTGCGGATCTTGACCGCGTTCAACTCGTCCAGGTCCCGGGAGAGCGTCGCCTGCGTGACGCTCAGCCCGTCGTCGGCCAGGAGTTTCGCCAACTGGCTCTGCGAGCGCACCGGTTGACGGTTGAGGATGTCCACGATCCGCCGGTGCCGGGCGGTGCGGGTCTGCGGCACGGCAGGCCCCGTCGTCTGGTCGTGCTCCTGCGCGTGGCTCATCGTCGTCTCATTCCCCGGTCCGTCCGTCCCCGTTCGCTGCGTCGAGGATGCCGGGCAGCGCCTGGAGGAGGGCGTCCGTCTCGTCGTCGCCGAGGTTCAGCGGCGGCATCAGCCGTACGACGTCGGGGGCGGGCGCGTTCACCAGGAATCCGGCCTCCTGAGCCGCCTGCTGCACCTGGGGCGCGAGCGGCTCGGTGAGCACGATACCCAGGAGGAGCCCCGCGCCCCGGACATAATCGATCAACGGGTGGCCCAGACCCTCGATTCCGTCGCGCAGCTTCTCGCCCTGCCGCTTGACGTTGTCGAGGAGTCCTTCGTTCTCGATGGTGTCGAGGACGGCGAGTCCGGCGGCGCAGGCGACCGGGTTGCCGCCGAAGGTGGTGCCGTGCTGGCCGGGCCGCAGCAGGTCGGCGGCGCGTCCGAAGGCGACGGTGGCGCCGAGCGGCAGTCCGCCGCCGAGACCCTTGGCGAGGGTCACGACGTCGGGCAGGACGCCCTCGTGGGCCTGGTACTCGAACCACTGCCCGGTGCGCCCGACACCGGTCTGCACCTCGTCGAGGACGAGCAGGGACCCGGTGGCGGCGGTGATCGCCCGGGCGGCCTTGAGGTAGCCGGCGGGGGGCACGACGACGCCGTTCTCGCCCTGGACCGGCTCGATGATCACGAGGGCGGTGTCCTCGGTGACCGCGGCCGCCAGGGCCTGCGCGTCGCCGTAGGGGACGTGGGTGACGTCGCCGGGCAGCGGCAGGAAGGGTTCCTGTTTGCCGGGCTGGCCGGTGAGGGCGAGGGCCCCCATGGTGCGGCCGTGGAAGCCGCCGCGGGTGGCGACCATGTGGGTGCGCCCGGTGAGCCGGCCGATCTTGAAGGCGCCCTCGTTGGCCTCGGCGCCGGAGTTGCAGAAGAACACCTTGCCGTCGCGGCCGAAGTGGCGCAGGAGCCGTTCGGCGAGGGCGACGGGCGGTTCGGCGATGAACAGGTTGGAGACATGGCCGAGGGAGGCGATCTGCCGGGTGACGGCCTCGACGACGGCCGGGTGGGCGTGGCCGAGCGCGTTGACCGCGATGCCGCCGACGAAGTCGACGTACTCGGTGCCGTCGGCGTCCCAGAGCCGGGCGCCCTCGCCGCGGACGAGCGGGATCCGCGGGGTGCCGTAGTTGTTCATGAGCGCGCCCTGCCAGCGCTGGGTCAGCTCCTCGTTGGCGGTCATCCGGCGTCCCCCTCCTGCTCGTCGGGCACGACCATCGTGCCGATTCCCTCGTCCGTGAAGATCTCCAGCAGGATCGAGTGCTGGACCCGCCCGTCGATGACGCGGGCGGTGGTGACGCCGTTGCGTACGGCGTGCAGACAGCCCTCCATCTTCGGCACCATGCCCGAGCTCAGCTCCGGCAGGAGTTTCTCCAGTTGGGAGGCGGTGAGCCGGCTGATCACCTCGTCGGAGTGCGGCCAGTCCTCGTAGAGGCCCTCGACGTCGGTGAGGACCATGAGGGTCTCGGCGCCCAGTGCCGCAGCGAGTGCCGCAGCCGCCGTATCAGCATTGACGTTGTAGACATGTCCGTCGTCCTCGGAGCGGGCGATCGAGGAGACGACCGGGATACGGCCGTCGGCGAGTAGGGCCTCGATGGCGCCGGTGTCGATCGCGGTGATCTCGCCGACCCGTCCGATGTCGACGCGTTCGCCGTCGACCTCGGGCCGGTGCCTGGTGGCGGTGATGGTGTGCGCGTCCTCGCCGGTGAGGCCGACGGCGAGGGGTCCGTGCTGGTTGAGGAGTCCGACCAGTTCGCGCTGGACCTGCCCGGCGAGCACCATCCGGACGACGTCCATGGCGTCCTCGGTGGTGACGCGCAGGCCGGCCTTGAACTCGCTGACGATGCCGTGCCGGTCGAGGGCGGCGCTGATCTGCGGGCCGCCGCCGTGCACGACGACCGGCTTGAGGCCGGCGTGGTGCAGGAAGACGACGTCCTGGGCGAAGGCGTCCTTCAGCTCGTCGTCGATCATGGCGTTGCCGCCGAACTTGATGACGACGGTCTTGCCGTTGTGCCGGACGAGCCAGGGCAGGGCCTCGATGAGGATCTGGGCCTTGGGGAGGGCGGTGTGCTTCCGCGCGGGTGTGCTGCTCATGACGAGTACGCGCTGTTCTCGTGGACGTAGTCGGCGGTGAGGTCGTTGGTCCAGATGGTGGCCGTCTCGGTGCCGGCGGCCAGGTCGGCGACGATGTGGATCTCGCGGTAGCGCATGTCGACCTTCTCGCGGTCCTCGCCGACGCCGCCGTTCTTGCAGACCCAGACGCCGTTGATGGCGACGTTGAGCCGGTCGGGTTCGAAGGCGGCGCGGGTGGTGCCGATGGCGGACAGGACGCGGCCCCAGTTGGGGTCCTCGCCGTGGAGGGCGCACTTGAGGAGGTTGTTGCGGGCGATGGTGCGGCCCACCTCGACGGCGTCGTCCTCGCTGGCGGCGTTGACCACCTCGATCCTGATGTCCTTGCTGGCGCCCTCGGCGTCGCGGATCAACTGCTGGCCGAGGTCGTCGCAGACCTGGCGTACGGCGGCGGCGAACTCCTCGTAGCCGGGGGTGACTTCGGCGGCGCCGGAGGCGAGCAGCAGCACGGTGTCGTTGGTGGACATGCAGCCGTCGGAGTCGACGCGGTCGAAGGTGACCCGGGTGGCGGCGCGCAGTGCCTTGTCGAGGGTCGCGTCGTCGAGGTCGGCGTCGGTGGTGAGGACGACGAGCATGGTGGCGAGGCCGGGGGCGAGCATGCCGGCGCCCTTGGCCATGCCGCCGACGGTCCAGCCGTCGCCCTGGACCACGGAGGTCTTGTGGACGGTGTCGGTGGTCTTGATGGCGATGGCGGCCTTCTCGCCGCCGTGCTCGCTGAGGGCGGCCGCGGCGGTCTCGACGCCGGGGAGCAGCTTGTCCATCGGGAGCAGGACGCCGATGAGGCCGGTGGAGCAGACGGCGATCTCGACGGCGCCCCGGCCGAGGACCTCGGCCGTCTTCTCGGCGGTGGCGTGGGTGTCCTGGAAGCCCTTGGGTCCCGTACAGGCGTTGGCGCCGCCGGAGTTGAGGACGACGGCGGAGACCTGGCCGCCCTTGAGGACCTGTTCGGACCACAGGACGGGCGCGGCCTTCACGCGGTTGGAGGTGAAGACGCCCGCGGCGGCGCGGCGCGGACCGGTGTTGACCACGAGGGCCAGGTCCGGGTTGCCGTTCTCCTTGATCCCGGCGGCGATGCCCGCCGCCGTGAATCCCTTGGCTGCCGTGACGCTCACGGTGCGACTCCGATCGTGGGAAGACCCAGCTCCTCGGGGAGTCCGAGGGCGATGTTCATGCTCTGGACGGCACCGCCCGCGGTGCCCTTGGTCAGATTGTCGATGGCGCTGATGATGATGATCCGGCCGACCGCGGCGTCGTGTGCGACCTGCACCTGAACGGAGTTGGAACCGTGCACGGCGGCGGTGGCGGGCCACTGCCCCTCGGGCAGGAGGTGGACGAACGGCTCGTCGGCGTACGCCTTCTCGTAGGCGGCGCGCAGGGCGTCGGCCGTGACGCCCGGGGTGGCGGCGGCGCTGCACGTGGCGAGGATGCCGCGGGACATCGGCGCCAGGGTCGGCGTGAAGGAGACGGCGACCGGCTCGCCCGCGGCGGCGCTGAGGTTCTGGATCATCTCGGGGGTGTGCCGGTGCCCGCCGCCGACGCCGTACGGCGACATGGAGCCCATGACCTCGCTGCCGAGCAGGTGGGTCTTGGGGTTCTTGCCGGCGCCGGAGGTGCCGGAGGCGGCGACGATCACGGCCTCCGGCCCGGCGAGTCCGGCGGCGTAGGCCGGCCAGAGGGCGAGGGAGACGGCGGTGGGGTAGCAGCCGGGGACCGCGATGCGCCTGGACCCCTCCAGCGCGGCGCGGCCGCCCGGCAGTTCGGGCAGGCCGTAGGGCCAGGTCCCGGCGTGCGGCGAGCCGTAGAACCGTTCCCAGTCGGCCGGGTCCTTCAGCCGGAAGTCGGCGCCCATGTCGACGACGAGGACGTCCGGGCCGAGCTGTTCGGCGACGGCGGCGGACTGGCCGTGCGGGAGGGCGAGGAAGACGACGTCGTGTCCGGCGAGTGCCTCGGCGGTGGTCTCCTCCAGGACGCGGTCCGCGAGCGGGAACAGGTGCGGCTGGAGCGTGCCGAGCGGGCGGCCGGCATTGGAGTTGGCGGTGAGGGCGCCGATCTCGACCTCGGGGTGGGCGAGGAGCAGGCGCAGCACCTCACCGCCCGCGTATCCGCTCGCTCCGGCCACTGCCGCACGTACCGCCATGGTCTCCTCCTTCTGGACGGCATGACTATACGTATCCATGCACGTTTATGCAATCCATTCCGGCACCGGGCCGCCCCCGGAGCCATCCGTACCCGGAAAGTTAGGTCTACCTAACCTCCAGCTCGGGGGCAAACCCCGGCCACTGCAGCCCGGCGCGTATCGTCGGGGCATGGCGGAAGGGACGAAGGACGGCGTGTGGCCCGTGCCGGACGTGCTGGCGTATCTCGCCGGGACCTGGCGGGTGGAGCGGACCGTGCGGGATCTGGCGGGCGGGGCCGCGGGACACTTCGAGGGGACCAGCGTGTTCAAGCCCCTGGACGCCGACGGGCCGCTGGATGTCTGTGGGCTGTTGCACGAGGAGTCCGGCGTCTTCACCTGGCAGGGCGTCGCGCGGCCCGCCGAGCGGACCCTGCGGTTCCTGCCGGGGCCGACGCCCGGCACGGCGGACGTGCGCTTCGCCGACGGGCGCCCCTTCCACGGCCTGGACCTGAGCGGCGGCCGGCATGTGGCCGACCATCCGTGCGCCGCCGATCTCTACCGCGGCGAGTTCACCGTCCGGGACGCGGACCACTGGCGGACGGTGTGGCGGGTGGGCGGCCCGGCCAAGGACCTGCTGCTGACGACGGACTACGCGCGCGTGGTCTGACCGGCCACCCCGTCGAAGCGCAGGTTCCAGCGGCCGCGCAGTCCGGTGACGGTGGTCGTCGACAGCGGGCGCACGTCGATGTTCCAGTACGACGACGGCGGCGCCTTGAGCGCGTAGACCAGGGCCGCGCGGATCACGCTCGGCTCGGCCACGGCGACGATCCGGCCGCCGTCCTCCACCGGGCGGGTGTCCAGCCAGCCGCCGACGCGCGTGATGAAGTCGAGCAGCGACTCCCCGCCGTGCGGTGTGGCGTGCGGGTCGGCCAGCCAGGCGTCCACGGACTCCGGCTCGCGGGCCATCGCCTCGCCCAGGGTGAAGCCGCGCCAGCGGCCCATGTCGCAGTCGCGCAGGGCCGGCTGGACGAGCGGGGCGAAGCCGAGCGCGTCGCCGGTGGCCCGGCTGCGCGGGGTCGGTGAGCAGTAGCGCAGCTCGGCGGCGGCCAGCGGCAGCAGCTCGGGCGCGGCGCGCTGCACCTCTTCCCAGCCCGCCTGGTCCAGCGGGCGGTCGTCCTCGAAGCGTTCCGCGAGCAGCGGGGAGCTGCGCGCGGCGGCGACGAATGTGACCCGAAACGACATGCGGTGATGGTGTGCCGAGCACGTACCCAGGTCAAGGGCTGACCGTCGGCGGGCAGGCCAATTCTTTCCCTTACGGCCGGACCTGCCGGACAAGTCCCGCGAAAACGAACCCCGCCCGCACCGGAGTCACACCGGGCCGGGGAGATCCACGGGGAGCACCTCGTCGCAGGCGGCCCGCAGCCGGCGGACGCCCTCCGCGATCTCCTCCGTGCCGGCGACCGCCGCGAAGCTCAGCCGGACGTGCGCGGCGGGGGGCTCGGCGCTGAAGTAGGGGCGGCCGGGGGTGAGGGCGACACCGGCGCGCAGGGCGGCGGCGGTGAAGGCGGCCTCCCCATCGGCGCCGAAGGCCGGGGCGGTGCCGCCGGTGCCGTCCGGCAGCCGCAGCCAGAGGTGGTAGCCGCCGGACGGGATGTGCGGCAGGGCGAGTTCGGGCAGCCGCAGGGCGAGCGCGGCGGTCATCGCGTCCCTGCGGGCCCGCAGGGCGGCGGCGACGGCCCGCAGATGGCGGGGCCAGGCGGGCGAGCCGACGAGTTCCAGGGCGGCCTCCTGGAGCGGGCGGGGCACGAAGAACGTGTCCACGACCTGGATGGCGCGCAGCCGCTCCAGCGCCGGTCCGCGGGCGGCGAGGGCGCAGACCCGGAAGCTGGGCGAGGTGGCCTTGGTGAGCGAGCCGACGTGCACCACGACACCGTCGGTGTCGTCGGCGGCCAGCGGGCGCGGCAGCGGCCCGGCGTCCTCGTGGGCGAGCCGCCGTACGAAGTCGTCCTCCACGACGAACGCGCCGGCCTCCCGCGCGATGCGCAGCACCTCGCCCCGGCGGTCCGGGGCCAGTACGGCGCCGGTCGGGTTCTGGAACAGCGGCTGGCAGACGAAGACCCGGGCGCCGGTGGCCCGGAAGGCGTCGGCGAGCAGGTCGGGCCGTACCCCGTCGCGGTCGACGGGCACCGGGACCGGACGCAGTCCGGCCGAGCGGGCGATGGCCAGCATGCCGGGGTAGGTGGGCGACTCGACCAGCACCGGCGCGCCGGGCGGGGCGAGGGCGCGCAGGGCGGTGGTCAGCGCGGCCTGGCCGCCCGCCGCGACCAGCACCTCGGCGGCCGTGACCGCGCCGCCGATGGTGCGCGCGAACCATTCGCGCAGTTCCGGCAGGCCCTCCACCGGCGGCCGGCCCCAGGCGCCGGGCCGCCGTCCGGCACGGGCCAGGGCGGCGGACATCGCGCGCTCGGGCTGGAGCGAGGGGTGCAGATAGCCGCCGTTGAACTCGATGACGCCCGGCGGCGGGGCGGCCAGCGAGACCATGACCCCGGAGGCGTCGACCGAGCGCGGGACGAGGTCGGCGGCGCCGTCCGCGCTGAGCGCGACCTCCTGCCAGGAGGTGTCGCCGGGCGCGGCGGTCGCGGGGCGCGGCGGCCGGGCGCGGAAGGCTCCGGCGCCGGGGCGGGTCACGACGAGTCCCTCGGCGGCGAGCTGCGCCAGCGCCCGGGAGACGGTCACGGGGCTCACCCGGAAGCGTTCGACCAGGGCCCTGCTGGACGGCAGCTTTCCACCGGGTGAGTAGCGGTCCAGCTCTCGTCTCAGGTGATCCGCCAGCTCACCCACACTGCTACGCTCGTGCATGAAGACACAGAGTAGCGCTACTGCCGGGCCCACGATAGCGGTCACCGCCCCGCACCCGGCGGGCAGCGGCACCGTCCTGGCCGTCCTCGGGGTGGTCGCCTTCTCCCTCACCTTCCCCGCGACGGCCTGGGGTCTGGAGGGCTTCGGGCCGTGGTCGCTGGTGGCCGTGCGCAGTGTGCTGGCCGCGCTGCTCGCGGGCGGCGCCCTGCTGGCGCTCCGGGTCGCGCCGCCCGCCCGGCGGCACTGGGCGGGGCTCGCGGTCGTGGCCGCGGGGGTCGTCGTCGGCTTCCCGCTGCTCACCACGCTCGCGCTGCGGACGTCCACGACCTCGCACGCCGCCGTCGTGGTCGGACTGCTCCCGCTGACCACCGCCCTGCTGTCCGCCCTGCGCACCGGGATCCGGCCCTCGCGCACCTTCTGGGCGGCGGCCCTGGCCGGTGCGGGCGCGGTGGTGACGTTCACCGTGCTCCAGAGCGGCGGCGCCCTGACCACCGCCGACCTGTATCTGTTCGGGGCGCTGCTGGTGTGCGCGGCCGGCTACACCGAGGGCGGGCGGCTGGCCCGGGTGATGCCGGGCTGGCAGGTGATCGGCTGGGCGCTGGTGCTGTGCCTGCCGCTGACCGTGCCCGCCGCGGCCGTCGCCCTCGCGCACGAGCCGGTCACGCTGACCGCGCACGGGGTGGCGGGGCTGCTGTGGGTCGCGGCGGGCTCGCAGTTCCTCGGCCTGGTCGTCTGGTACCGGGGCATGGCGGCCATCGGGATCCCGAGGGCCAGCCAGTTGCAGTTGGCCCAGCCGCTGCTCACACTGGTGTGGTCGGTGCTGCTGCTGGGCGAGCATCTGACGCCCGCCGCTCCGCTGACCGCCGCGGCCGTGCTGGTCTGCATCGCCGTCACACAGCGTGCGCGCGGCTGAGCCGACAATCCCGGATCACCGCACCAGGCGAGGAGGCCCCACAGATGCGTGCCACCAGGGGCGACCAGTTTGTCCAGCACGGCAGGGTGGTCGGCCAGCACGACAAGGTCGGCGAGATCGTCGAGGTACTGGGCCGGGACGGCAACCCGCCGTACCGGGTCCGCTTCCAGGACGGGCACGAGGGGCTGTGCTCCCCCGGCCCCGACACCGAGATCCGCCACCGCACCACGACCGAGGAATCGCGCTAGCGCGGGACCGGCCCTCCAGGGGTCAGGCAGGGGGTTTCGCCGGCTGCTTGTAGTGGTCGGCGACGACCCGTGCCATCGCCCCGATCCGGTTCGCCTTGACGTCCTTGGCGGCGAAGAGGACGTGCCCGCGCGCCGCCGGGTACTTCTTGGCGAGGGTCAGATGACGGCTCAGCTCGGCCGCGTCCTGCCAGGCCGCGGCCTGCGCCGGGTCGCCCGCCCGGTAGAGCGCCTCGCCGAGGTAGAGACGGGTCCGGCTGCCCTGGGCGACCTCCGCCCACCAGGGCACCAACTTGGCGTAGTCGGCGGCGGAGTTGCCGATGTGCCAGTACAACTGCGGGACCACGTAGTCGATCCAGCCCTCCTTCACCCACTTCCGGGTGTCGGCGTGGATGTCGTCGTACGACTGGAGCGCCCGGGTGTCCGAACCCCGGGAGTCGCTGGAGGCGTTGCGCCACACCCCGAAGGGGCTGATCCCGAACTGGGTGCCGGGCCGCACCGACTTGATCCGGGCGGCCGTCTCCAGCACCAGTTGGTCGATGTTGTCCCGCCGCCACGCGGCCCGGGTGGAGAAGGCGCCGCCGTAGGTGTCGTACGCCGCCTCGTCGTCGAAGGTCTGGCCGGCCACCGGATAGGGGTAGAAGTAGTCGTCGAAGTGGACGGCGTCGACCGGGTACTTCTTCACCGCGTCCATCATCGCGTCCTGGACGAACGCACGGACTTTCGGCAGCCCGGGGTTGTAGTAGAGCTTCCCGCCGTACGACACCACCCAGCCCGGGTTCTTGCGCGCCGGGTGGGAGGCGACCAGGCGGGTGGGGTCGGTGTGGGTGGCGATCCGGTACGGGTTGAACCAGGCGTGCAGTTCCAGGCCCCGGGCGTGCGCCTCGGTGACGGCGGTGCCCAGCGGGTCCCAGCCCGGCGCCTTGCCCTGGGTGCCGGTGAGGACCTGCGACCAGGGCTCGTAGGAGGAGGGCCACAGCGCGTCGGCCGTGGGCCGCACCTGGAAGAAGACCGCGTTCAGCTTGTTGCGCACCGCCAGGTCCAGCCAGCCGATCAGCTCGGCGCGCTGCGCGGCGGCGGACAGCCCGGTGCGCGAGGGCCAGTCACGGTTGGCGACGGTCGCCAGCCACATGCCGCGCATCTCGCCGGACGCCCGGTGCCCGCCCCGCCGGGGAGCGGCCGTCGCGCCCGTCGTGGTGAACGCCGACACCGCGGCCAGCGCGAAGGCCCGCCGGGTCAGTCGCCCCATCACACACCCCCATCACAGCGTGGATCCGCTCGGTCACGGATCGTCTCCGCGCACAGCATGCACCCACCCCGGTGATCGATCATCGATACTTGCTAGTAACGTGCACGATCGGAGCAGGCCGTCCGGGACCCGGCAGCGCCTGTCCCGGGCATCAGAGCGTCAGCGCCAGTGAAGGGGACGACTGTGACGGACATCCCGGCCGGAGACATTGCACGCGTCGGAGTGGTGGGCTGCGGCCAGATGGGGGCGGGCATCGCCGAGGTCTGCGCGCGCGCCGGACTCGACGTCAAGGTCGCCGAGACCACCGGCGAGGCCCTGGAGATCGGCCGTACCCGGCTGTTCAACTCCCTGGCCAAGGCCGCCGAGCGCGGCAAGATCAGCGCCGAGGAGCGCGACGCGACGCTGGCGAACCTCAGCTTCACCACGGACCTCGGCGAGTTCGCCGACCGCGATCTGGTGATCGAGGCCGTCGTGGAGAACGAGCAGGTCAAGACGGAGATCTTCCAGGTCCTCGACCAGGTGGTGACCCGCCCGGACGCGATCCTGGCCTCCAACACCTCCTCCATCCCGCTGGTGAAGCTGGCGGTCGCCACCTCGCGGCCCGACCAGGTCGTCGGCGTCCACTTCTTCAACCCGGCGCCCGTACAGAAGCTCGTCGAGCTGATCCCGGCGCTGACCACCTCCGAGGGCACGCTCTCCCGGGCCCAGCTCTTCGCCGAGAAGGTGCTCGGCAAGCACGCGATCCGCGCCCAGGACCGCTCCGGCTTCGTGGTGAACGCGCTGCTGATCCCCTACCTGCTCTCCGCGATCCGGATGTTCGAGACGGGCATCGCCAGCCGCGAGGACATCGACAACGGCATGGAGATGGGCTGCGCCCACCCGATGGGCCCGCTGAAGCTGTCCGACCTGATCGGCCTGGACACCGTCGCCTCCGTCGCGCAGTCGATGTACGACGAGTACAAGGAGCCCCTGTACGCCGCTCCCCCGCTGCTCCAGCGCATGGTCGACGCGGGCCGCCTGGGCCGCAAGACGGGCTCGGGCTTCTACACGTACTGATCCCGGCACACCTGGCAGTCACGGGCCCGGCGCTCCCTGGAGCGCCGGGCCCGCGCGCTTCTCAGGTCTCGGTGTGCCTGAGGTGGTGCAGGAGCATTAACGCGGCCGCCATGTTGGCGGCCGGGACCTCCCCGCGGGCGACCAGGTCCGGGACGACCTTGAGGGGGACCCATTCACGGCGGTCCGACTCGAAGTCGTCCACGGGGTGTCCGACGTACTCGCCTCGGTCCGCCCAGTAGATGTGGTGGACGGCGTCGGTGAGGCCGTTGGACGGCTCCACGCTCATCAGGTGGTGCAGGGGCCCCGGCCGCCAGCCGGTCTCCTCCTCCAGTTCCCGGGCGGCCGCGCGGGTGACGTCCTCGCCGTCCTCGACGACCCCCGCCGCCAGCTCCCAGCCCCAACTGTCGGTGATGAAGCGGTGGCGCCACAGAAGCAGGACCTCGTTCGCCTCGTTGACGACCGTGGCGACGGCGACCGGCCGCAGCCGTATGAGGAAGTGGTCGAGATGCCGGCCGTCGGGCAGCTCCACATCGGCCAGGTTGACGCTGAACCAGCGGTTCTCATACACAGTTTGTTCGTTCTGTTTCGTCCACTGCACGGTTCTGCCACCTTCCGTCGAGTCAGGGGCAATATCGCAGCAGGGACTGGGGCGCGCGGTGCTACAGCGGTACGCGCAGCGCCCCGTCGATGAGTTCGGCGGCCTCGGCCGTGCCCGCGCCGCCGCTGCGGACGAGGTGCTCGCGCACCGCCCGCAGCCGGTCGCGCAGCCGCTGGGACTCCATCCCCCGCGCCTGCTCCGCCATCCGCACCGCGGTGACCACCGCCCGGTCCGCGTCGCCCTGCCGCAGTTCGATGGTGCTGAGCATGGCGAGCCGGTGCACCCGGCCCCGGTCGTGCGCCGGGGTGTCGACGGCGGCCAGCGCGTGCTCCGCGGCCGCGTCGATCTCACCGAGGCTCAGCAGCGCCTCCGCCACCTGCACATTGACCAGCCCCGGCTGCACATAGCCGGTCTCGTCGGGCTCCGTCCCGCGCCGGATGCGCTCGGCGGCCGTCTCCGCCCGCCGGATGCAGGACAGCGCGCTGGTGCCGTCGCCGAGGTGGGCGTACGCCTTGGCCTGCATCGCGTACAGATCGGAGGCGAGCGCCGGGGTGATGTGCCGGCCCGCGGCCCGCAGCGCGGCCTCCGCGAAGGCGACGGCCTGCCGGTACTCCCGCATGAACAGAGACTGGTTGACCAGCAGCGCGATCACATAGGCGCCGAGTCCCCGGTCGCCGCTGGCCTTCGCCAGCCGCAGCGCCTGGTGGAAGTAGCGCTGGGCGAGCCCGTGCGCGTCCGAGTCGTAGGCGCAGATGCCCGCCACCGCCACCAACCCGCCGGTGGCGCGGTGCAGTTGACGCCCCGTCTCGTCGGTGTAGCTGCCGCGCAGCAGCGGCGCCGCCTCGGCGTTGAGGAAACCGACGATCCGGCTGCGGGTCGCGATGCCGCCGGCCTTGCGGTAGAGCTGCTCGTAGTGCGTGCGGGCGGCGCGCAGCATCTCTATGTCGGCGGAGGTCACCCGGTGCGGGCCGCCGCGCGAGACGTCCACGTCCTCCGGCGGGTTCTCCCACTCCCACACGGGCATCACCGCGGGCGTCCCGGTCACGGCGGGGGCGCCCAGGAGGTGCGGGCGCTGCTGCTCGTCCGAGCGCCACAGCGCGGTGGCCCGCTCCACGAAGCCGGACAGAGAGGTGCCGTGCGGGGCGGACGGCTCGCCCGGTACGCCGAGCCCGATGTCGTCCAGGGTGACCGGCCGGTGCAGCCGCCCGGCGAGGACCTCGCAGATCAGGTCGGGCACCTGGCCGCGCGGCCGCTGGCCCTTCAGCCAGCGGGCGACCGCCGTGTGCTCGTAGCGCAGGGCGAGGCCCCGGGCCCTTCCGGCCTGGTTGACATGGGCGGCGAGGCCCGCGTGCGAGACGCCCGCCTCGTCCAGGATCGCGTCGAGCAGAGTGTTGGGCTGCATTGGGTGCCCCCCGGTACCTCGGTGCGGCCAGAGTAGTGGGTGCGGATTCACACGGGGTGTGAACGGAGTGCGCGTATCCGAGGGGTGCGCGCGCTGTCGCTGAGCGTTTCCGGCCGGTTGACTGAAATGCCTCGAAAGAGGTTCGCCGGGCCGTCGGCTCCCCCTCATAAAGCGACGGCCCGGCGTTGTACCGCGTCCGGTGCCCGCCAGGGGTTCATGACGCGGCGGTTCCGGTCATGTCGCCGTCCCGGGCGCCCAGGGCGGCGCGTTCCCGGCCGTTCTGGAGGACCAGCAGGGCGACGTCGTCCGCCGGTCTGCCCGCGGTGTGGCGCAGCAGGGCGGCCAGGACGGCGTGCAGCAGATGCCGTGCCGGGAGGACCGGGCGGTGGCGTACGGCGTCCGCGAGGGCCGTCGGCAGCGGGAAGAAGCGGCCGCGCGCGTCCCGGGCCTCCGCCGCGCCGTCCGTGAACAGGACCAGGGACTCGCCGCGCGACAGCGGTCCGCAGGGGACGGCGGTCAGGTCGGGCGGCAACGGGAAGGGGCCGAGCGGCGGCAGCGGATCGGCCCGGGCCAGGGGTTCCACGCGCGGGCCGCGCAGCAGATACGGCCAGGGGTGCCCGCAGTTCAGGGCGCGCACGGCGCCGTCCCGGGCGATCTCCAGCAGCAGGACGGTGACGAACTCCTCGGCGACCGGGGTGTCCGTGCCGTCCCGGGCGCCCTCGCGCAGATGGCGGGCGAGGGCCCGGTCCAGGCGGCGCAGGACGAGCCCGAGGTCGGCCTCGTCGTGCGCGGCCTCGCGGAAGCTGCCGAGGACGGCGGCGACGGTGCTCAGGGCGGACAGCCCGTGACCGCGCACGTCCCCCATCACGACCCGCACGCCGTGCTCGGTGGCGACGACCTCGTACAGATCGCCGCCGACGGTGGCGCCGCGGTCGGCGGAGAGCCGGGCGACGGCCACGTCCAGTCCGCCGACGCGCGGCGGGAGCGGCCGCAGCACGGCGCTCTGGGCGGCTCCGGCGACCCGGCGGGCCTGCCGCAGCTCGCGCAGCAGGGTGCGCCGCACCTGGACGACCAGTCCGGTGCCGACGGCGAAGAAGACGGCGCTGGTGACGATCCTGGCGCCGAGACCCTGCTGCTGGGCGGGCGGACAGGTCAGTTTGTAGGTGACCGCCAGGGCACCCCAGGCCGTGGGCAGTCCCAGCGAGACGGCCCGGCGCAGCGGTCGCCTGATGCCGAACATGGTCGTCTGGCCCCCTATCCAGGCCCGCAGAGCCCGTTCGGGCAGCCCATCCAGGCCCGCACACAGCGGAATCGGACCGGCCCCGAGAGGCCGGTCCGATTCTGTCGGGGTGCGGGCCCCTGGGGGCCGGTGCCCCCGGATTGCCACTCGGACGAGTGACGAAACCCGGGGGTGGGCGTCAGCCTCGCAGCACCGCCCCGGTGCGCTCGCCCGCGAGGGCGACCGCCGCGTCCCGGGCGGCCGACGCCTCGTCGACCGTCAGGGTGCGGTCGGCGGCGCGGAAGCGCAGGGCGTAGGCGAGGGAGGTGCGGCCCTCGCCGAGCTGGTCGTCGTTGACGTACACGTCGAACAGCCGGATGCCTTCGAGGAGTTCACCGGCGCCCTCGCGCAGCGCGGCCTCGACGTCGGCGTGCGGCACGAAGGAGTCGACGACGAGCGCGACGTCCTGCGTGGCGACGGGGAAGGTGGAGATGCTCGGCGCCTGCGGGGTGTCGTCGCCGACCGCTTCCAGGACGTCGAGGTTCAGCTCCGCCGCACAGGTGCGGGCGGGCAGCCCGAGCGCCTTCACGACGCGCGGGTGCAGCTCGCCCGCGTGTCCGACGACGCGCTCCGTGCCGTCCACGAGGACCGCGAACTCGGCGCAGCGGCCCGGGTGCCAGGGACCGTACTGGCCCCGGCGGACGAGGAGTTCGGCACCGGCCTCGCGGGCCACCGCGCGGCCCGCCTCGACGGCGTCGGCCCAGTCGGCCGGGCGGCCCTTGCCCCACCAGCCGGCCTGCTCGCGGGCGCCCGCGAGGACGACGGCGACATGGCGCGGCTGCTCGGGCAGCACCGCGTCGAGCGCGGCCAGCTCCGCGTCGGTCGGGCGGCGGTCGACCGGAAGATGCCCGGCGACCCCGGCGCCCTCGCGCGGGTGGAAGACCAGCCCGGTCTCGAAGAGCGCCAGGTCGTGCGTGCCCCGGCCGTCGTTGCGGCGGAGCGCGGCCAGCAGGCCCGGCAGCAGCGTCGTACGGAGCGCGGGCTCCTCGTCGTTGAGCGGGTTGGTGAGCTTCACGACGCGGCGGGCCGGGTCGTCGGCGTCCAGACCGAGCTGGTCGAAGACGCCCTCGCCGATGAACGGGTAGTTCGGCGCCTCGACGTAGCCGGCGCCGGCCAGGGCGCGGCCGACGCGGCGGTGCAGCCGCTGGCGGGAGGTGAGGCCGCGGCCCGCGGGGGGCTTGGGCAGCGTGGAGGGCAGGTTCTCGTAGCCCTCCAGGCGGATGACCTCCTCCGCCAGGTCGTTGATCTCGGTGAGGTCGGGCCGCCAGGACGGGACGGTGACGATCAGCTCGTCCTGTCCGTAGACGTCGCAGCCGATCTCCTGGAGACGGCGGACGACGGTCTCGCGGCCGTAGTGCACACCGGCGACCTTGTCCGGGTGGTCCGCCGGGAGGGCGATGGTGTGCGGGCCGGACGGGGTGGTGACCTCGGTGACGCCCGCCTCGGCGGTGCCGCCGGCCAGGAGCACCAGCAGGTCGACCGTGCGCTGCGCGGCGGCCGCGGCGGCGGCCGGGTCGACGCCGCGCTCGAAGCGCCGGGACGCCTCGGAGGACAGCTTGTGCCGGCGGGCCGTGCGCGCGATGGACACCGCGTCGAAGTGCGCGGCCTCGACGACCACGTCGGTGGTCGAGTTCTCCGGGTCGTCGTGGTCGGCGATCTCGGTGTCGGCGCCGCCCATGACTCCGGCGAGGCCGATGGGGCCGCGGTCGTCGGTGATGACGAGGTCCTCGGCGTGCAGCTTCCGGGTGACCCCGTCCAGGGTGACGATCTGCTCGCCCTCCCCGGCCCGGCGGACGCCGATGGTGCCCCGGACGCGCGCGCGGTCGTAGGCGTGCAGCGGCTGGCCCAGTTCCGTCATCACGTAGTTGGTGACGTCGACGGCAAGGGAGATCGGCCGCATGCCGACCTTCTGGAGCCGGCGCTTGAGCCAGATCGGCGAGCGCGCCTCGGGGCTGAGCCCGGTGACGGTGCGGGCGGTGAAGCGGTCGCAGCCCAGCGGCTCGGAGACCTGCACCGGGTAGCCGAAGGCGTTCGGCGCCGGTACGTCGATCAGGGCGGGGTCGCGCAGCGGCAGACCGTAGGCGATGGCGGCCTCGCGGGCCACGCCGCGGATGGACAGGCAGTCGCCGCGGTTGGCGGTGACGGCGATGTCGAGGACCTCGTCGACCAGTTCCAGCAGCTCGATGGCGTCCTTGCCGACCTCGGTCTCGGGCGGCAGCACGATGATGCCCTTGGTGCCGTCGTCGCCCATGCCCAGCTCGTCGCTGGAGCAGATCATGCCGTGGGAGGTCTTGCCGTACGTCTTGCGGGCGGCGATCGCGAAGCCGCCGGGCAGGACGGCGCCCGGCAGGACGACGACGACCTTGTCGCCGACGGCGAAGTTGCGGGCGCCGCACACGATCTCCTGCGGCTCACCCGTGCCGTTGGCGGTACCGACGTCGACGGTGCAGAAGCGGATCGGCTTCTTGAAGCCCTCCAGCTCCTCGATGCTCAGCACCTGGCCCACGACGAGCGGGCCCTTCAGATCGGCTCCGAGGTGCTCGACGGTCTCGACCTCGAGGCCGGCCGACACCAGCTTGGCCTGCACGTCACGGCCGGTCTCGGTGGCCGGCAGGTCGACGTACTCCCGCAGCCAGGAAAGCGGGACCCGCATCAGATCTCCATCCCGAACGGCCGAGTGAACCGGACGTCACCCTCGACCATGTCTCGCATGTCTTCGACGTTGTGGCGGAACATCAGCATCCGCTCGATGCCGAACCCGAAGGCGAACCCGCTGTACTTCTCCGGGTCGACGCCGCAGGCGGTCAGCACCTTGGGGTTGACCATGCCGCAGCCGCCCAGCTCGATCCAGCCCTCGCTGGAGCAGGTGCGGCAGGGGCGGTCGGGGTTGCCGACGGACTCGCCGCGGCACACGTAGCACACCATGTCCATCTCGGCGGACGGCTCGGTGAAGGGGAAGAAGTTCGGCCGCAGCCGGGTCTTCATGCCCTCGCCGAACAGCGACTGGACCATGTGGTCCAGGGTGCCCTTGAGGTCGGCCATGGTCAGGCCCTCGTCCACCGCGAGCAGCTCGACCTGGTGGAAGACGGGGGTGTGCGTGGCGTCCAGCTCGTCGGTGCGGTACACCCGGCCGGGGCAGATCACGTACACCGGCAGCTCGCGGCCGAGCAGGGAACGGATCTGGACCGGCGAGGTGTGGGTGCGCAGTACGACACCGGACTCGGTGCCGCCCTCGGGGCCCTGCACGAAGAAGGTGTCGGCCTCGCCGCGGGCCGGGTGGTCCGGGCCGATGTTGAGGGCGTCGAAGTTGAACCACTCGGCCTCGGCCTGCGGGCCCTCGGCGACCTCGTAGCCCATGGCCACGAAGACGTCCTCGATGCGCTCGGAGAGCGTGGTGAGCGGGTGGCGGGCGCCCGCCTGGACCCGGTCGTACGGCAGGGTGACGTCCACCGCCTCCTCGACCAGCACCCGGGCGTCGCGCTCGGCCTCCAGCTCCTCCTGGCGGCCGGCGAGGGCCTTGTTCACCGCGCCGCGGGCCTGGCCGACCAGCTTGCCGGCGGCCGCCTTGGCGTGCGGGGGCAGGGCGCCGATCTCGCGGTTGGCGAGCGCCAGCGGCGAGGTGCCGCCGGTGTGGGCGACCTTGGCCTCCTGGAGCGCGTCGAGGGAGTCCGCGGCGGCGAAGGCGGCGAGCGCCTCGTCCCGCATGCGCTCGATCTCTTCCGGTTTCAACGCCTCGACCTCGACAGGGTCGTACGACTTATTCGGTGCCGACATCTCTTCCCGTGCTTCCGATTGTCCCCCAGCTACCGCTGGGAGGTGCCCTCTGCTGAAGGTCCCCGTCACCGGCTCGTGGACAGTGCGTCTTGGTTTTCGGGACACAAAGGTGCCAAAGGCCGAGTCTAACGGGGTTGGGGTGGCCGAAGAGCCCGCGGGCCGTCAGGCGAGATACGCCGGGGCGCCCACGGGCAACGTAAATCGAAACTCGGCGCCGCCGCCGGGGGCGCGGCCGACCGTGATGGTGCCGCCGTGGGCCTCGACGATGCCCTTGACGATGTACAGCCCGAGGCCGGTGCCGCCGCGCTTGCTGCCCCGCCAGAAGCGGGTGAAGACGCGGTTCATGGACTCCTCCGGGATGCCGGCGCCCTCGTCGCTCACGGTCACCGAGGTGGCGACGTCCTCCCCCTCTCGGGGGGACGCCGAGGGCGTGACGTCAATGGTGACGGTTCCCTCGCCGTGGCGCACCGCATTTTCCAGCAGGTTGCTGAGCACCTGGTCGACCTTGTCGGGGTCGGCCCACAGGTCGGGCAGCGGCTGCTCGATCCGGAGCAGGAACCGGTCGGCGGGCTGGCCCGAGGCGACGTACGCCTGGATGTGGCGCCCGACGGCGGCCCCTATGTCGACGGGCTGGCGCCGCACTTCCAGGCGCCCGGAGTCGATCCGGGAGATGTCGAGGAGTTCGGCGATGAGCCGGGTGACGCGGTCGGCGTCGGCGTCGACGGTCTCCAGCATCAGCCGCTTCTGGTCGTCGGTGAAGCGTTCCCACTTGGCGAGCAGGGTGGCGGTGAAGCCCTTGACGGAGGTGAGCGGCGAGCGCAGTTCGTGCGCGACGGTGGCGATCAGCTCGGCGTGGCTGCGCTCGGTGCGGCGGCGGGCCTCGGTGTCGCGCAGCGAGACGACCACGCGCCGGACCGGGCCGGTGGGCGCGGTGCGGACGTAGCGCACGGAGACGAGGACCTCACGGCCGCCGGGCAGCAGCAGATTGCGCTCGGGCTGGCCGGTGCGGATGGCGAGGCCGCCGTAGGGGTCGGTGAGCTGCCACCAGCGGCGCCCTTCGAGGTCCTCCAGCGGCAGCGCCTTGTCCAGCCGCTGTCCGAGGGCCTCCGCGGCGGACACGGCGGTGATGCGCGCGGCGGCCGCGTTGAAGCAGACGATGTGGCCCTGCCCGTCGGCGACGACGAGCCCGTCGGGCAGGTCGTCGGGGTCGATGCCGAGTTCGGCGAGGTCACCGGCCGGTCGGGCCGCTCCCGGTGCGCTGCTCGTGCCGACACTCATCCCCGTACCCCACCTCCCATCCCGTACGGACGAGGCCCAGGGCACGTCACCCTACTAGCTCTCGGTGACGGAGCGGCACCCTCCGGAGGCGCGCTGTGCACGGGCCGATGCGTAGAGACATACGGCGGCGGCGGTCGCCAGGTTCAGGCTCTCGGCCTTTCCGTGGATCGGGACGCGGACGACGGCGTCGGCGAGGGCGCGGGTCTCCTCGGGGAGCCCCCATGCCTCGTTGCCGAACACCCAGGCGGTGGGGCCGCCCATGGTGCCCTTGTCCAGCTCGGCGTCGAGGTCGTCGGTGCCGGCGCCGTCGGCGGCGAGGATGCGCACCCCGGCGTCACGCAGCCCGGCCACGGCCTGTTCGACGGGGACGCCGACGGCGACGGGCAGATGGAACAGCGAACCGACGGAGGCGCGTACGGCCTTGGGGTTGTACAGGTCCACGGAGGCGTCGGTCAGCACGACGGCCTCGGCGCCGGCGGCGTCGGCGCACCGCAGGACGGTCCCGGCGTTCCCGGGGTCGCGCACGTGCGCCAGCACGGCGACCAGCCTGGGCCGGGCGGCGAGGACGTCCTCGAACGGCGAGTCGACGAACCGGCACACCCCGACGAGCCCCTGCGGGGTGACGGTGGTGGAGATGTCGGCGATGACGTCCTCGGCGGCGAGATGCACCCGGGCCCCGGCCGCGCGCGCCTCCCCGACGATGTCGGCGTACCGCTCCGCGGCCTCGACGGTGGCGAACAGCTCCACCAGGGTGTCCCCGCCGTGCCCGGTCGCCTCCCGCACGGCCTGCGGCCCCTCGGCGAGAAACAGCCGCTCCTTGCTCCGGAAATTCCGCCGAGCGAGCCGCCGCGCGGCAGAGACCCGGGGAGAACGGGGAGAGATCAGCTCGGGGCTGGCAGGGGGCATGGTCGGATTCACCTCAGTATGTGTGCAGCTCGCATGGGAGCGGGGGGACTGCACCCCCCAGGGGCGCGGGGAACTGCGCGACCAGCCCCCACGGCCCGCACCCGAACGACTACCCATCAGGTCAGCAGCAAAGGACCCGCAGGCTCAGTCACCTGCGGGTCCTTCAGTCACGTCGGCTCAAAGCCAGCGCAGCGTCACGCGGCCTTGGGCGCGTTGACGTCCGCCGGCAGCGCCTTCTGCGCGACCTCGACGAGCGCGGCGAACGCACCCGCGTCGTTGACGGCCAGCTCGGCCAGGATCTTGCGGTCGACCTCGACGTTCGCGGCCTTCAGACCCTGGATGAAGCGGTTGTACGTGATGCCGTTGGCGCGGGCGGCCGCGTTGATGCGCTGGATCCAGAGCTGACGGAAGTCGCCCTTGCGCTTCTTGCGGTCGTTGTAGTTGTAGACCAGCG
>NZ_JAANNX010000126.1:0-5924 GCF_013363615.1 Streptomyces sp. CAI-85
GCCAGCTCCAGGGAGATCTCGGCACGCAGGTCGGCGAAGTGGTCGACCGGCGGGGTCGGGAAGTAGCCGCCCTTGTAGCGGACCTTGTAACCCCGGTTGTCCTCGATCGCACCGGTGTTCCAGGCGCCGGCCTCGGAGTCGATGTGGTAGAAGGACTCGTTCTCCGAGGTCTTGAACCGCACGCTGTCGAACACGTAGAACTCGGCCTCGGGACCGAAGTACGCGGTGTCGGCGATACCGGTGGACGCCAGGTACGCCTCCGCCTTCTTCGCCACGTTGCGCGGGTCACGGGAGTACTGCTCGCCCGTGATCGGGTCGTGGATGAAGAAGTTGATGTTGAGCGTCTTGTCACGGCGGAAGGGGTCCACACGCGCGGTCGACAGGTCGGCGCGCAGCGCCATGTCGGACTCGTGGATGGCCTGGAAACCGCGGATCGACGAACCGTCGAACGCCAGCTCCTCGTCCGGGTCGAACGCCTCGACGGGCAGCGAGAAGTGCTGCATGACGCCCGGCAGGTCGCAGAAGCGGACGTCGACGAACTTGACGTCCTCGTCCGCGATGAACTTCTTGGCTTCGTCGGCGTTCTGGAACATCCAGCTCCTCCTACTCCCGACCGCCCGGCCGGGGTGGTAGTTCGTTCGTGCGGCCAGTGCGGTGGCACACGCTCTGCCCGACCCTAGGGACGCGTGATTTCTCGGGCGTGACCCATTTGTTTCGCACAAGTTAACCGCCCGCCCCTCCACCGTAGCCCTGACACACCCCGCCGTCCCCCGCGCGTCGGGGCGCGCAGTACCGTGGTCGGGTGGACAACAGGCAAGCACTCGGATCGTGGCTCTCCGGACCCCGCGCGGCCATGGAGGACGCCGGTGCCGACTTCGGATACCGGGGCGAGCAGCTCGGTCTGCCGGAGCACGGACCGGGTTCCCTGGCCCGCCCCGGCCGGCGGCTCGGCGCCCTCGCGGTGGACTGGGGCCTGTGCCTCTTGATCGCATACAGCTTGATCACGGACGGCTACACGCCCTCCACCAGCAACTGGACCCTGCTGGTCTTCCTGGTGACGAGCCTGCTCACGGTCGGTACGGTCGGCTTCACCCCGGGCAAGCGGCTCTTCGGCCTCAGGGTCGTGTCCGCCGACACCGGCACCGTCAGCCCGCTGCGCTCCGCGCTCCGCTCGGTGCTGCTCTGCCTGGCGATCCCGGCCCTGATCTGGGACCGCGACGGCCGCGGCCTGCACGACCGGCTGGCCCGCACGGTCGAGGTCCGGATCTGAGACCCACCGCGACGCGACGGTACGACGATGGGGGCGCCCGGATCACTCCGGGCGCCCCCATCGTCGTACACGCAAGAGGTCGGCGGTCAGCGGGCCTTCGGGCCGCCCTTCGGCAGGCGCATGCCCTTGGGCATCGGGCCCTTCGGCAGCGGCATGTTGCTCATCAGGTCGCCCAGGGCGCGCAGCCGGTCGTTGGTCGCGGTCACCTGGGGGCCGGTCAGCACGCGCGGGTACTTCATCAGGGTCGTCCGCAGCTTCTTCAGCTCGGTCTGGCCCTCGCCGGTGCCCACGAGCACGTCGTGCACCGGGACGTCCGCGACGATGCGGTTCATCTTCTTCTTCTCGGCGGCCAGGAGGGTCTTGACCCGGTTCGGGTTGCCCTCGGCGACCAGCACGATGCCGGCCTTGCCGACCGCGCGGTGCACCACGTCCTGGTTGCGGTTCATCGCCACCGCGGGGGTGGTCGTCCAGCCCCGGCCGATGTTGTCGAGGACGGCCGCGGCGGCGCCCGGCTGGCCCTCCATCTGGCCGAAGGCGGCCCGCTCGGCCCGGCGGCCGAACACGATCGCCGTCCCGAGGAACGCGAGCACGAAGCCCAGGATGCCCAGGTAGACCGGGTGGTCGATCAGGAAACCGATCGCGAGAAAGACACCGAAGATGATGAGGAAGACACCCGCGAGGATGAAACCGATCTTCTTGTCGGCCCTCCGGGTCATCTTGTACGTCAGGGCGATCTGCTTCAGTCGCCCGGTGTTCGCGGCCTCCGCCGCACTGTCACTTCTCGCCATGCCAGGAAGTCTACGTGGCCCGGGAAGTGCCGACGACGGCAGTGCCCGTCGGCCGGCGGCCCGCGGCGGCGGCGCTCGGTCAGGAACGGACGGCGGTGACCGATTCGATGACGCGCTGCGTCTCCACCCGGTCCTTGGCGCGACGGCGGTCCTCCAGCACGGAGGTCCACGCGTTGCGACGGGCGGTGCGCTGTCCGCTGCTCATGAGGAGCGACTCGACGGCGCGCAGGGCGGTGCTGAAGGACGGGATCGCGGTGGCGCGAACGGGCGCGGCCTGCATGGGAGAAGCCCCCTCGTACGGCGGTGGGTACGGGTCCGGTCGGTTCTACGTGGTGTGACACCAGCGTCACTGTTCGGTGTTACCAGGGCGTGACCGACCGGTCAAACGCCCATGAAGCCTTGTCACGGGGCCTTCGCGCGCCCGGCGACGACGACGCGGTCCTGACCGGGGCCCTCATCTGCGAGGACGGTCGGGACCGCGTCGTATCGGACAATACTGATCGGTAATATCTTGTGCGCGAGTTCACACGGGTGCCCCGCACTCGGACGGAGCAAGCGGGACGGAGGCTGTAGCCCAGGTCACACGGCCTGTACGGCGACGAAGGCGCCGCGCTTCTCGATCGCCATCTGGTAGAGACGCCCCGCGCGGTACGACGACCGCACCAGCGGACCCGACATCACCCCGGAGAAACCGATCTGCTCGGCCTCCTCCTTCAGCTCCACGAACTCCTGCGGCTTCACCCAGCGCTCCACCGGATGGTGGCGCACGGACGGACGCAGGTACTGGGTGATGGTGATCAGCTCGCAGCCCGCCTCGTGGAGCTGCTTCAGCGCCTCGCCGACCTCCTCACGGGTCTCGCCCATGCCGAGGATCAGGTTCGACTTGGTGACCAGGCCGTAGTCGCGGGCCTCGGTGATCACCTTCAGGGAGCGCTCGTAGCGGAAGCCGGGGCGGATCCGCTTGAAGATCCGCGGGACCGTCTCGACGTTGTGCGCGAAGACCTCGGGGCGGGAGGCGAAGACCTCGGCCAGCAGCTCCGGTACGGCGTTGAAGTCGGGGGCGAGCAGCTCGACCTTGGTGCGGCCGGCCTCACGGGCGGCGGTCTGCTCGTGGATCTGGCGGACCGTCTCGGCGTAGAGCCAGGCGCCGCCGTCCTCCAGGTCGTCGCGCGCGACGCCGGTGATGGTGGCGTAGTTCAGGTCCATGGTGACGACGGACTCGCCGACCCGGCGGGGCTCGTCACGGTCCAGGGCCTCGGGCTTGCCGGTGTCGATCTGGCAGAAGTCGCAGCGCCGGGTGCACTGGTCGCCGCCGATGAGGAAGGTGGCCTCGCGGTCCTCCCAGCACTCGTAGATGTTGGGGCAGCCGGCCTCCTGGCACACGGTGTGCAGGCCCTCGCCCTTCACCAGGTTCTGCATCTTCGTGTACTCGGGGCCCATTTTCGCCCGGGTCTTGATCCACTCGGGCTTGCGCTCGATGGGGGTCTGGCTGTTGCGGACCTCCAGGCGCAGCATCTTGCGTCCGTCGGGTGCGACTGCGGACACGACCGGCTCCCTAGCGATTGATTCTTCGGCGTGCTCCAGCGTACGCCCGTGGATTTGAAAGTCCGCCGCCCGTGTCAGGCCGCCGGTGTCTTCTCGGTTACTTTTTCGACCGCCTTCGGTTCGATCACCCTCGGCCGCAGCTCCGCGGCCGCCATGACCTCGGTCAGATGGCGCTCCACGACCGGCAGCACCTCGGCGATGGTGACGTCGCGGCCCAGTTCGTTCGCCAGGGACGCCACGCCCGCGTCGCGGATCCCGCACGGGATGATCCGGTCGAACCACTTGTTGTCGGGGTTCACGTTGAGCGCGAAGCCGTGCATCGTCACGCCCTTGGCCACCCGGATGCCGATGGCGGCGATCTTGCGGTCCTCGCGGCGCTGCCCGGCGTTGGAGGGGGCGTACTCCGGGCCGTTGAGCCGCGGGTCGAACTCCTCGTCGGTGAGCCGGGGGTCGAAGTCGAGGGAGAGACCGCCGAGCACGGGCCGCCGCTCCACCGGGTCGCCCAGCACCCAGACCCCGCTGCGGCCCTCGACCCGGGTGGTCTCCAGACCGAACTCCGCGCAGGTGCGGATCAGGGCCTCCTCCAGCCGCCGCACGTGCGCGACGACGTCCACCGGGCGGGGCAGCTTCTGGATCGGGTAGCCGACGAGCTGGCCCGGACCGTGCCAGGTGATCTTGCCGCCGCGGTCCACGTCGACCACCGGGGTGCCGTCGAGGGGGCGCTCGCTGTCGGCCGTGCGCCGGCCGGCCGTGTAGACGGGCGGGTGTTCCAGGAGCAGCACGGTGTCGGGGATCTCGTCGGCGAACCGGGCCGCGTGCACCCGGCGCTGCTCGTCCCAGGCCACCTGGTACTCCACGGCCTCGGCCCCGAAACCCCTACGGACGAACCGCAACTCACTCACGGCAAGCGCCTCCCTGGACGTCGTAAGGCGCGTGACGCGCCAACGCCACTGTACGTCCGCCCGCTCCCCGTCAGCCCGGCGGCCGTTTCTCACACGATCGGATGAATGAGCGTCGAGATGTGCGATCGGTTGGCTACGCTCAGCTACATTCGCGCCGTTCGCGAGGCCAAAAGGGCTGATCGCACCCATCAGGGCACTTCAACCGGGCACGTCAGAGGCCCGGGAGGCAGGAGACCGCACCGCAGATGACGGAACGACCCGCGCAGCGCACTCCCAACCGCCAGCTCGCCGCGCTCATCGCAGAAGCGGGCTTCTCCAACGCGGGACTGGCCCGTCGCGTCGATCAGCTCGGGCTGGAGCACGGGCTGGATCTCAGATACGACAAGACCTCCGTCACCCGGTGGCTGCGCGGGCAGCAGCCCCGGGGCACCACCCCGGCCCTGATCGCCGAGGTCTTCACCCGGCGTCTGGGCCGCCGGCTCACCGCCCAGGACCTCGGCCTGGACGCCTGCGCGCCCGTCTACGCGGGCCTGGAGTTCGCCGGCACCCCCGAGGAGGCCGTCGACATCGTCGGCGGGCTGTGGCGCAAGGACTCCGGCAGCCACGCCGAACTCCGCAAGATCGCCTTCACCCCGGCGGGTCTGGTGGTGCCCAGCCGCGACTGGCTGATCGGCCGGGCCGACGACAAGGTGGCCCGCGGCGAACCGCAGCCGCGGGTGCCCGTGCAGAACCGCCCGGTCCCCAAGGCGCCCCCGGCCGTCCCCCGGCAGCGCGGCACCGTCGAGCGCGGCCCCGGCCAGCGGGTCACCGGCGGCGACATCTCCGCGCTGCGCTCGGTCGGCGAGCTGTTCCGCACCCTGGACAACATGTACGGCGGCGGCCACGCCCGCCAGGCCCTCGTGCGCTACCTGGAGCACGAGTGCGAACCCATGCTGCGCGGCACCTACGGCGAGCAGACCGGCCGCCGGCTCTTCGCCGCCACCGCCGACCTCACCCGGCTGGCCGGCTGGACCTCCTTCGACATCGCCGCGCACGGCCTCGCCCAGCGCTACTTCGTCCAGGCCCTGCGGCTCTCCCAGGCCGCCGGCGACCGGCCGTACGGCTCCTTCGTGCTGGTCACCATGAGCCGCCAGGCCGTCTACCTCGGCCACGGCCGGGAGGCCGTGCAGCTCGCGCGCGTGGCCCAGCAGGGCGTCGGCACCGGAGCCCCGCCGGTCGTCCAGGCGCTGCTGCACGCCGCCGAGGCGCGCGGGCACGGCGTGCTCGGCGAGGTGCGCGCCTGCACCGCCGCCCTGGTGCGGGCCGAGCGCGCCCTGGAGGCGGCCCGCCCCGGGGACGAGGTGCCGCACTGGGCCCGGTTCTTCGACGAGGCGCAGCTCGCCGACGAGTTCGGGCACTGCCACCGCGACCTCCAGCAGT
>NZ_JAANNX010000127.1:0-5912 GCF_013363615.1 Streptomyces sp. CAI-85
CGAGGCCAACGCCAACCTCGGCGAGAAGATCGTCCTGGACCGCTTCGCGCAGTTCGCCGACGGCTTCGTCTCCGCGTACCTGCACCGCACGATGCCCGACCTGCCCCCGCAGATCGGTGTCCTCGTCGAGCTGGACAAGCCGAACGCCGATGTCGCCAAGGGCGTCGCCCAGCACATCGCCGCCTTCGCGCCGAAGTACCTCTCCAAGGAGGACGTGCCGGCCGAGGTCGTCGAGTCCGAGCGCCGCATCGCCGAGGAGACCACCCGCGCCGAGGGCAAGCCCGAGGCCGCGATCGCCAAGATCGTCGAGGGTCGCCTCAACGGCTTCTTCAAGGACGCGACGCTGCTCGGTCAGCCGTACGCGCTCGACAACAAGAAGTCCGTCCAGAAGGTCCTGGACGAGGCCGGTGTCACCCTGAAGCGCTTCTCGCGCATCAAGGTCGGCATCTGAGTCCGTACCGCGACGGACGCCGGACCCCGATAGGGTCGGCCCCAAGAGGGTCGTAGGCAGTCGTCCCGGTACGCCGTCACGCGCGTGTGCGTGGCGGACGACAGCAGATCTGACGAGGAGGCCATTGCCGCGCATGGGATGCGATCGACACCCCACCGGCAATGGCCTTCTTCGCATGTGCACCACGTGAAAGAGGCGGGAACCCCCATGACCACCAAGGCCCAGAAGAGCGACGACGGCAAAGTACGCGGCCGGTTCATGCTGAAGCTGTCCGGCGAGGCATTCTCCGGCGGCGGGGGCCTCGGCGTGGACCCCGATGTGGTGCACAAGATCGCCCGGGAGATCGCGGCCGTCGTCCGTGACGGCGCGCAGGTCGCGGTCGTCATCGGCGGCGGCAACTTCTTCCGCGGCGCCGAACTCCAGCAGCGCGGCATGGACCGGGCCCGTTCGGACTACATGGGCATGCTCGGCACCGTCATGAACTGCCTCGCCCTCCAGGACTTCCTGGAGAAGGAGGGCATCGACAGCCGGGTCCAGACCGCCATCACCATGGGCCAGGTCGCCGAGCCGTACATCCCGCTGCGCGCCGTGCGCCACCTGGAGAAGGGGCGCGTGGTGATCTTCGGCGCCGGTATGGGCATGCCGTACTTCTCCACCGACACCACCGCCGCCCAGCGCGCCCTGGAGATCGACGCCGAGGCGCTGCTGATGGGCAAGAACGGCGTGGACGGCGTCTACGACTCCGACCCCAAGGCCAACCCCGAGGCCGTCAAGTTCGACGCCCTCGGCTACGGCGAGGTCATCACCCGGGACCTCAAGGTCGCCGACGCCACCGCCATCACACTGTGCCGCGACAACAAGCTCCCGATCCTCGTCTTCGAGCTTCTGGCGGAGGGCAATATCGCTCGCGCCGTCAGGGGTGAGAAGATCGGCACGCTTGTGGGTGAGCAGGACGGCCGGGCCTGACCGGTCGAAACCCCGGTCCGTACGACAACACCTGACCGGGGGACGGACCCTGGCCGGGGGATGGACAATGTCCTGCCGGTCGGGAACCGTGCAGGAAGAAGACGCGACGCAGCCGGCCGCCGCCACCGACAGGGAACCGCAGCCGGGCCTACTCAAGACACGCAGGAGCAAGTGGTGATCGAAGAGACCCTCCTCGAGGCCGAGGAGAAGATGGAGAAGGCCGTCGTGGTCGCCAAGGAGGACTTCGCCGCGATCCGCACCGGCCGTGCGCACCCGGCGATGTTCAACAAGATCGTGGCCGACTACTACGGCGCGCCGACGCCGATCAACCAGTTGGCCTCGTTCTCCGTGCCGGAGCCGCGCATGGCGGTCGTGACCCCGTTCGACAAGACGGCGCTGCGCAACATCGAGCAGGCCATCCGCGACTCGGACCTGGGCGTCAACCCCAGCAACGACGGCAACATCATCCGTGTGGTGTTCCCCGAGCTGACCGAGGAGCGCCGCCGCGAGTACATCAAGGTCGCCAAGGGCAAGGGCGAGGACGCCAAGGTGTCCATCCGCTCGGTGCGCCGCAAGGCCAAGGACGCGATCGACAAGCTCGTCAAGGACGGCGAGGTCGGCGAGGACGAGGGCCGTCGTGCGGAGAAGGAGCTCGACGACACCACGGCGAAGTACGTCGCCCAGGTGGACGAGCTCCTGAAGCACAAGGAGTCGGAACTCCTCGAGGTCTGATGAACGACTCTTCCTGGGGCCCTCCGCCGCACGCCGGCCACCCGGACGCCGGCCACCCGCACACGGGGGCACAGCCGGGGTACCAGCCGGCGTACTGGGGGCCCGTCGACCAGCGGTCCGTCGGCCAGGGGCCTGTCCAGGGGGCTGCCCCGGCGGGTCCCGCGTACGATGCGCCTGAGGCGCAGCAGACTCGCCCCATGCCCATCGTCCCCGACGTACCCGCACACGGCGGAAACCAGGATGACGACCGGGGGGCCGCTCGGCTGGGCGGTCCCTTGTTCCGAGACGAGACGTTCCGCCCCGGTGCGCCCGACCCGGCGTTCCGTGATGAGACGTTCCGCCACGAGACCCCGTCGGCACAGCCCTCTGCGGCGGTGCCGCAGAATCCGGAGCCCATGCCCGACGCCCCCCAGCCGGCGCCCGCACCGCAGAAGAAGAGCGCGGGCCGAGACCTGGGCGCCGCCATAGGGGTCGGCGTCGGGCTCGGCGCGGTGATCGTCGCCTCGCTGTTCGTCGTCAAGGCCGTGTTCATCGGCGTGATAGCGGTCGCCGTCGTGGTCGGTCTGTGGGAGCTGACCAGCAGGCTCCAGGAGCGCAAGGGCATCAACGCGCCGCTGGTGCCGCTCGCGGTCGGCGGCGCGGCGATGGTCGTCGCCGGGTACGTCCGGGGGCCCGAGGGCGCCTGGGTCGCCATGGCCCTGACCGCGCTGGCGGTCCTGGTCTGGCGGATGACCGAGCCGCCCGAGGGCTATCTGAAGGACGTGACGGCCGGTGTCTTCGCGGCCTTCTACGTCCCGTTCCTGGCCACCTTCGTCGCGCTGATGCTCACGGCGGACGACGGTGCCTTCCGGGTGCTGACGTTCCTGCTGCTGACGGTCGTCAGCGACACCGGTGCGTACGCCGTCGGCTGGCGCTTCGGCAAGCACAAGCTCGCTCCGCGCATCAGCCCCGGCAAGACCCGCGAGGGTCTGCTGGGCGCGGTGTCCTTCGCGATGGTCGCGGGCGCGCTGTGCATGCAGTTCCTGATCGACGACGGCACCTGGTGGCAGGGTCTGCTGCTGGGCCTGGCGGTCGCGGCCAGCGCCACGCTGGGCGACCTCGGCGAGTCCATGATCAAGCGGGACCTGGGCATCAAGGACATGGGCACGCTGCTGCCCGGCCACGGCGGCATCATGGACCGCCTGGACTCCCTGCTCCCCACGGCCCCGGTGGTCTGGCTCCTCCTGGTCCTCTTCGTGGGCTCAGGCTGACGCCCCCGCACGCACGTGAGCCGGGCCCCCGACCTGAACGCCCAGGTCGGGGGCCCGTCGCATGCTCGCCCACGAGGGCGACCTTCCGGTGTTCTGAGCGGGTCGGCCCCCGCCCCCCTCATCGACCGAGGACGCTCATGTCCAGCACGTCGGCCTCGGCCGGGGGCCGGACGTTCAGGGGCTCGTCGAAGGCGCTGAACTCCGTCGTGGAGTGATATTCGGGCCCCTCGTAGACGACCTTGCGTATGTACGGCTCGCCCTCGGCGGCGATGCAGAAGGTGAAGGACCCTTCGTCGTCCGCCTCGGTCACCTTCAGCACGATCGCCCACGCACCGTCGACCTCGGCCGGCTTCCCCTTCGTCACTGTGCCGAAAGAGGTGAAGTCGCGAGTGCAGTCGGTGAGCCCCTCCTCTCGCGCTGTGTCACTGGCACGCGTCTTGATCCAGTGGGTGTTCTTCCGTTCGACGTGCGCGCGATTCAGGCGGACGTAGTCCGTCTCCCCGGTCCGGATCTGCTCCAGGCCGTCACCGGTGTCCCACGTCTCCTTGTACGCACACCTGCTCTTGAGGTCGGTCCGCAACCGACTGGAGTGGTGGCGACCGGTGGTCGAGTTGGTGGTGGCCATCTCGATCGTCACCGACGTCAGCGCCCGCATCCTCTCGTTCGCCTCGGCGAGCATCTCCTCGGCGGAGCGCTCCTCTGCCGCGCTGTCACCCGCGACCATGGCGGCTCCCACCAGCACCAGGCATGCCAAGGCCGCCGTCACAGCGGTCGATCTCGTTCGCACAAGCCCCCCCGGGTTCGGATTGGATCATGCTACTGGCGGGGCCCCACGCTCCCGGCCGGGTCACCCAAGTGGATCTGCCACACTGGAAGGGTTATGCCGAAGCCCGGAGAACTCACGTTCGTCGCTCCCCGCGGAGCCAAGAAGCCGCCGCGGCATCTTGCTGATCTCTCGCCCGCGGAGCGTAAGGAAGCCGTTGCGGAGATCGGTGAGAAGCCGTTTCGCGCCAAGCAGCTCTCGCAGCACTACTTCGCGCGGTACGCGCACGACCCCGCGGAGTGGACCGACATTCCCGCCGGGGCGCGGGAGCGGTTGCGGGAGGCGTTGCTGCCCGACCTGATGACCGTCGTGCGGCATCTGTCCACCGACGCCGGGGAGACCCGCAAGACGCTGTGGCGGCTGTTCGACGGGACGCTCGTCGAGTCGGTGCTGATGCGGTACCCGGACCGGGTGACCATGTGCATCAGCTCGCAGGCGGGGTGCGGGATGAACTGCCCGTTCTGCGCGACCGGGCAGGCGGGGCTGGACCGGAATCTGTCCACCGCCGAGATCGTCCACCAGATCGTGGACGGGATGCGGGCGCTCCGGGACGGCGAGGTGCCCGGCGGGCCCGCGCGGCTGTCCAACATCGTCTTCATGGGGATGGGCGAGCCGCTCGCCAACTACAAGCGGGTCGTGGGTGCCATCAGGGCGCTGACCGACCCCGCGCCGGACGGGCTCGGGCTGTCGCAGCGCGGGATCACCGTGTCGACGGTCGGTCTGGTGCCCGCCATCCACCGTTTCGCCGACGAGGGCTTCAAGTGCCGGCTGGCGATCTCCCTGCACGCCCCGGACGACGAGCTGCGCGACACCCTCGTCCCCGTGAACACGCGCTGGAAGGTGCGTGAGGTGCTCGACGCCGGGTTCGACTACGTCGAGAAGTCGGGCCGCCGGCTCTCCATCGAGTACGCCCTCATCCGGGACATCAACGACCAGGCATGGCGGGGCGACCGGCTCGGCCGGCTGCTGCGCGGCAAGCCCGTGCACGTCAACCTGATCCCGCTGAACCCGACGCCCGGCTCCAAGTGGACCGCCTCGCGGCCCGAGGACGAGAAGGCGTTCGTCGAGGCCATCGCCGCGCACGGGGTGCCGGTGACCGTCCGGGACACCCGGGGCCAGGAGATCGACGGCGCCTGTGGTCAGCTCGCGGCCACCGAGAGGTAATCTGGCCACGTACGATCACATCTTCATATTCCGACAGGGGAGCGCCACAGCGCTGAGAGTGCGGCAAGCGGGCCGCAGACCCTCTGAACCTCGCCCAGGTCATTCTGGGTAGGAAGTTCGGTCACTACTCAAGCTGTTGCGCCCTGCCCGGGAGCCCTCGCGGCCCCCGGGCAGGGCCGCGTCTCTTCCTGGTCAACTCCAGGAGGAAATCCAGTGCATTTCAAGACGTTCGCGGCCGCGGCCGTGGGACTCGGCCTCGTCACGCTGACCGCCTGCGGTTCGTCCGCGGGGGACGACGGCGGCTCCGAGGGGTCCAAGATCGTCACGCTCGTCAGCCACTCCTCGTGGGCGGTGTCCAAGGACGTGCTCGCCGCCTTCGAGAAGGAGTCCGGGTACAAGGTCCGCGTCCTGGAGGACGGTGACGCCGGGCAGGCCGTCAACAAGGCCGTGCTCACCAAGGACAACCCGCAGGGCGACGTCTTCTTCGGCGTCGACAACACCCTGCTCTCCCGCGCCCTCGACAACG
>NZ_JAANNX010000049.1:0-38741 GCF_013363615.1 Streptomyces sp. CAI-85
CCTCCGAGAAGACCGCCGCCGCCGAGGGCAAGGTCGGCGAGCTGCGCCGCGACCCCTTCGCGATGCTGCCCTTCTGCGGCTACAACATGGGCGACTACATGGCCCACTGGATCGACGTGGCCAAGGACAAGGACCAGTCCAAGCTGCCGAAGATCTACTACGTCAACTGGTTCCGCAAGAACGACGCCGGCAAGTTCGTCTGGCCCGGCTTCGGTGAGAACAGCCGCGTCCTGAAGTGGATCGTGGAGCGCCTCGACGGCACCGCCGAGGGCGTCGAGACCCCGATCGGCGTGCTGCCGACCCGGGACGCCCTCGACACCAAGGGCCTCGAACTGGCCGACGACGACCTCGACTTCCTCCTCACGGTCGACAAGGAGGTCTGGCGCGAGGAGGCCGCCCTGGTCCCCGAGCACCTCAACACCTTCGGCGAGCACACCCCGAAGGAGCTGTGGGACGAGTACCGCGCGCTGGTGCAGCGCCTGGGCTGAGTCCCGCAGCGAAGACTCCGCGGCCGGCACGGGATGGGTGCCCTGACCAGTGATCGTCACGGCCGGCCGCGGTGCACACCGGCGAGCCGCGTACAACGGCGTGCGCGGCCATGGGCCTGTCGTCGTCCCCCCGTCCGCCCCGACGGGGGGACGACGACGGGCCCTCGCCCATGAGACGACGGGCCCTCGCCTAAGAAGGGCTCCGCGCGGCGAACACCCAGTGCCGCAGCAGCAGGAAACGCACCGCCGTCGCGGCCCCGTTGGCCAGGATCAGGGCGCCCAGCTCCACCGTCCGCGCGTCCGACAGGGTCCGGTGCGCCAGGGCGAGCGCGCCGCCGCTGAGCGCCAGCCCGGCGGCGAACGCCACCAGTCCCCGCAGATGCTGCCGGGCGGCACCCCGCGTGCCCTGCACCCCGAAGGTGAACCGGCGATTGGCGGCGGTGTTGGCCACGGCCGTCACCAGCAGCGCGATCAGATTGGAGAGCTGGGCGTCGAGCGCCGGCCTCAGCACGGCGTACAGGCCCAGATAGGCGACGGTGGACAGCGCGCCGACGACCGCGAAGACGGGGAGCTGACGGGCGACCCCTTCGCGACGGGGCGCGGGTGTCTCGACGGGCCGGGCCATCCCCGTACCGTACCGTAAGTGAGCAAATCTCACTGTGCGTAGGCGAGTTGGGCGGCCTGGGTGACGGTGCGCATGCACAGTCCCGTGGGGGCATGGCGCCCGGTCCGCGCGTCGCTGCGGGTGCACGCGGACCGGGGCCGTTCGGGGGCCCGGGGGTCCGGGACCCTGGGGGTTCAGGTACCCAGGGGACCGGAGATCCTCGGGAGGGTTCAGCCGGCGGTGGCCGTCAGTTCGGACCCGGCCTCCGCCAGTGCGGCGGCGTGCGCGTCCATGCGCTGGGCCGCCAGGATCGCCGCCGCCGTGTCCGCGCGGGACGCGGCGACGAGCAGGGCGCGTCCCGCGAGGGAGTGCGCCCGTTCGTGCAGGGCCACCACGGGTGTCCCAGGGCTGTCGGAAGCCACGGCGCGGACCGGCGTCCGTCCTCCCCGCAACCGGCCGACCTGCTGCGCGAGCCGTGCGGCCGCGTTGTCCAGATCGTCGGACGGGGCCGGTGCACGCAGCTCGTCGGTGACGGCGAGCAGCGCCGCGAGGTGACCGGCGAGCTGGATGTCCAGCTCCTCCTCGCGGGTGCGGTGGGGGAAGTCGGCGGAGCTGCCGGCCATCGTGCTGTGGACCGACTTGGTGCGGATCGGCTCGTACATGAGGATGGCCTCCTGTGCTCTGACAGGAAGCCATCCTAGCTTGGATTTCGTCTAAAGTTGAGTCGTTGACAGAAGTGGACCACCGCTTCACGCAGGGTGACGGCAAGGGGTGCCGGGGCGGGCCTCAGGGCTGTCCGTAGCCGTCCAGGAAGCGGGCGATACGGCCCATCGCGTCCCGCAGATCCGTCGTCGTCGGCAGGGTCACCACCCGGAAGTGGTCCGGCTCGGGCCAGTTGAAGCCGGTGCCCTGGACGACCATGATCTTCTCCTGCCGGAGCAGGTCCAGGACCATCTGCCGGTCGTCCTTGATCTTGAACACCGTCGGGTCCAGGCGCGGGAAGAGATACAGCGCCCCCTTCGGCCGTACGCACGTCACCCCGGGGATCTGTGTCAGCAGCTCGTAGGCCGTGTCCATCTGCTCCTTGAGCCGCCCGCCGGGCAGCACCAGGTCGTTCACGGACTGCCGGCCGGTGAGAGCGGCCACCACGCCGTGCTGGCCCGGCATGTTGGCGCACAGCCGCATGTTCGCCAGGATCGTCAGACCCTCGATGTAGGAGTCGGCGTGCGCGCGCGGACCGGAGATCGACATCCAGCCGACCCGGTAACCGGCCACCCGGTACGCCTTCGACATGCCGTTGAAGGTGAGGGTGAGCAGATCGGGGGCGATCTTCGCGGTCGGGGTGTGGGTGGCGCCGTCGTAGAGGATCTTGTCGTAGATCTCGTCGGAGCAGACCAGCAGGTTGTGCCGACGGGCGATGTCCGTCAGGCCCCGGATCATGGCCTCGTCGTAGACGGCGCCGGTGGGGTTGTTGGGGTTGATGATGACGAGCGCCTTGGTGCGGTCGGTGACCTTGCGCTCGATGTCGGCGAGGTCCGGCATCCAGTCGGACTGCTCGTCGCAGCGGTAGTGCACGGCCGTACCGCCGGACAGCGACACGGCGGCCGTCCACAGCGGGTAGTCGGGGGCCGGGACCAGCACCTCGTCCCCGTCGTCCAGCAGGCCCTGCATGGCCATCACGATCAGCTCGGAGACGCCGTTGCCGATGAAGACGTGCTCGACGTCCGTCTCGATGCCGAGGGTCTGGTTGTGCATGACGACCGCCCGGCGCGCGGCCAGCAGGCCCTTGGCGTCGCCGTAGCCGTGCGCCGAGGAGACGTTGCGGAGGATGTCCTCCAGGATCTCCGGGGGGCACTCGAACCCGAACGCCGCCGGGTTGCCGGTGTTGAGCTTGAGGATGCGGTGGCCCGCCGCCTCCAGACGCATCGCCTCCTCGAGAACCGGACCCCGGATCTCGTAACAGACGTTGGCGAGCTTCGTCGACTGGATCACCTGCATGCCTGGGAGCTTACGGGGCGGTAACGCCCGCCGGGGCGTGTTTTCCACCACGTGAGACGCGCACTTTAGGGGGATTTTCCCCTGGGTGCCTCCGGCCGGAAATGACTCCTTGCCCACGCCCCCCTCTGTAATCAGAATGCACATGACAATTCAGCGGGCGGCCGGCGGATCCCGGTCGCCCCGTCGTGCAGAGGGGACCCCCCACATGAGAAAGCCTCTCGTCGCCGTGCTCATCGCCCTGGCCATCGCCGGGGCGGGCGCGGTACCCGCGAGCGCCAGTGCCGCCGAAACCAAGGCCGCCGAGACCAAGGCCGCCGACACCAAGGCCGGGGCCCCCACGCTCCAGGCCGTCACCCTCGCCGGGACCGTCGCGCTCAGCAACTGTTCCGGCTCGGTCGTCCGCTTCCCGAACTCCCTGGACACCGACCCCGCGCTGGTGCTCAGCAACGGCCACTGTCTGACCTCCGGCTTCCCGGAGCCCGGCGAGGTCATCACCAACCAGTCCTCCACCCGCACCTTCGGCCTGCTCAACTCCTCCGGCACCCGGGTCGCGACCCTGCGCGCCGCCAAGCTCGCCTACGCGACGATGACCGACACGGACGTCTCGATCTACCAGCTCACCAGCAGCTACGCGACGATCCGCAACAGCTACGGCATCTCCGCCCTGACCGTGCAGGACACGCATCCGACGGCCGGCACCGCCATCACCGTGGCGTCCGGCTACTGGAAGCGGCTCTACAACTGCAACGTCGACGGCTTCGTGTACCGCATCAAGGAGGGCGACTGGACCTGGAAGGACTCGGTCCGCTACACCTCCGCCTGCCAGACCATCGGCGGCACCTCCGGCTCCCCGGTGGTCGACCAGGCCACCGGAAAGGTCGTCGCCGTCAACAACACCGGCAACGAGGACGGCCAGTCCTGCACGGTGAACAACCCCTGTGAGGTCGACACCGCCGGCAACGTCACCGTCCGCAAGGGCATCAACTACGCCCAGCAGACCTATCTGATCCCGGCCTGCTTCACCACGGGCAACCAGCTCAACCTGAACGCGGCCGGCTGCGCCCTGCCCAAGCCGTAGCCGCCGCGCGCGGGGCGTTCCGTCACACGGGACTGCGACGGACCGCCCGCCCCGCCAGGACGTCCGTGCGGCGGCCGTCCTCGATGACGAAGCGGCCGTCGATCAGGACGTGCGGGATGCCGGTGGGCAGGACGCGCGGGTCGTCGTAGGTGGCGCCCGCCGCCACCGTCGCCGGGTCGAAGAGGACCAGGTCGGCGCGGAACCCCTCGCGGATCAGGCCACGGTCGGGCAGGCGCAGCCGGGCCGCCGGGCGGCCGGTCAGACGGGCGACGCACTCCTCCAGCGACAGGACGCCCGTCTCGCGCACGTACTCCCCGAGGTAGCGCGGGAAGGTGCCGTACGCGCGCGGGTGCGGTTTCGCGCCCTGGAGGATGCCGTCCGAACCGCCCGTGTGGACCCGGTGCCGCATGATCGTGCGGACGTTGTCCTCATGGCCCACGTGCTGGAGGACCGTCGGGCCGAGCCGGTCCGCGAGGAGCAGCGCGCGCGCCGTCCGCCAGGGGCTCTCGCCGCGCAGCGCCGCCGACCGGGCGACCGTACGGCCCACGAAGCCGCCCAGCACCGGGTCCGTCACGCCCGAGATCTCGATCGTCTCCCAGTCGACCGGCACGCCGTGGCAGCCGTCCGAGCCGGTCACCTCCAGGTCGTGCCGGATCCGTTCGGCGGTCGCGTCGTCCGCGAGCCGGCGCAGGGTCTCCGCGGGGCCGCCCTCGCCCGCCCAGCTCGGCAGCAGCGCGGCGAGGGTGGTGCAGCCCGGGGTGTACGGGTAGGTGTCCAGGGTGATGTCGGCGCCCGCGTCCAGCGCCTCGTCCAGCAGCGCCACCAGCTCCGGCGCCCGGCCCTCGTTGACCCCGAAGTTCATGGTGGCGTGGGCCAGATGGAGCGCGCAGCCCGCCTCGCGGGTCAGCGCCACCATCTCCGCGTACGCCTCCAGGGCGCCCGCGCCGTAGGAGCGGTGGTGGGGGCAGTAGTAGCCGCCGTAGCGCGCCACCACCCGGCACAGTTCGGTGAGTTCGGTGTCCGGCGCGTACATCCCCGGGGTGTAGGTGAGTCCGGACGACAGCCCGACGGCGCCCTGTTGCATGCCCTCGGCCACCAACTGCCGCATCCGGTCCAGTTCCCGGTCCGTGGCCGGGCGGTCCGTCCAGCCGACGACGAGCGCGCGCAGGGTGCCCTGCGGGATCAGATAGGCCGCGTTGACCGCGATGCCCCGGTCCAGCCGGTCCAGGTACTCGCCCACCGACCGCCAGTCGAAGTCGATGTCGTCGCCGTGGCCGTTCCACCCGGTGACGGCCCGCCGGACCTCCGCCAGCGTGGTGTCGTCCACCGGCGCGTACGACAGCCCGTCCTGGCCCAGGACCTCCAGGGTGACGCCCTGCGCGGCCTTCGCGCTGTGGTCCGGGTCGCGCAGCAGCGCCAGATCGCTGTGGGCGTGCATGTCGATGAAGCCGGGGGAGAGGACCAGCCCCTCCGCGTCCAGCTCGCGCACCGCCTTGGGGCGCTGGCAGCCCGCGGCCGCCGCCTCCTTGACGATCGACACGATCCGGCCGCCGTCGATCACGACGTCGGCGCGGTAGGAGTCCGCGCCGCTGCCGTCGACGACGTCCGCGTCCCGGACGACGAGCTCCTCCATACCGGCCTCCCGCCAGGAGATACGTGCGGATCAGAAGAACGGAGACACGTGCGGATCAGAAGAACGTGCGGACGTACTCGACGACCGTGCCGTCCGCCTCGGCCACCGGGATCAGCGGCCACTTGTCGAACGACGTGCACGGATGGGACAGACCCAGGCCCACCCAGTCGCCCACCTCCAGATCCGCCTCGGGCAGGGTGCGCAGCCAGGCGTGCTGGTCGGACAGGGCGGTCACCGACACCCCGGTGGCCGGGTGCTCCGCGCCGTCGCGCCGCACCACCTGGGCGAAGGGGAGGTCGAGGTCGTAGGCGGCGTCGCGCTTGCCCGCGTTGACGAACGCCTGCTCCAGGGTGGGGCGGGAGACCACCTGGGTCCACAGCCGGAAGGCAGGCTCCAGGGCCCCTTCCTCCGGCACCCGGTTGAACGGCGTCAGCCTGCGGTAGTGCCCGTCGTCGTGCGAGACGTAGGCGCCCGAGCGCAGCAGCTTCAGCACCGGCCGGGACAGCCCGGGGATCTCCGCGAACACGTCGGCGACCGCGTCGAACCAGGCGGAGCCGCCCGCGCTGACCACGATCTCGTCCAGGCCGTCGAACCGCCCCGCCGTGTCGAAGTCCACGGCGAGCGCCACCAGCCGGCGCAGCCAGGCGCGCACCCGCTCCGGATCCGCCCCCGGCACCTCGCCCTCGTACCCGGCGATCCCGGTCAGCCGCAGCGTCGGGGCGGCGGCCACCGCGTCCGCGACGGCCGCGCACTCCTCCTCGGTGCGCACCCCGGTGCGCGCCCCGTCGCCCGCGGCCAGTTCCACGACCACGTCCAGCGGCCGCACCGCCCCGCGCAGCACGGCGTCCATCAGCTCCACGCCGCGCACGGAGTCGACGTAGCAGACGAGCCGGAACTCCGGGTCGCGGTCCTGCTCGGCGGCGATCCAGCGCAGGGCCGCCGGGTCCACCAGCTCGTTGGCCAGGAAGACCCGCGCCACGCCGAACGCCCGCGCCACCCGCACCTGGTGCGGCACGGCGAGGGTGATGCCCCAGGCGCCGCGGTCGATCTGCCGCTGGAAGAGCTGCGGCGCCATGGAGGTCTTGCCGTGCGGGGCGAAGGCCAGCCCGTGCCGGTCCGCGTACGTCTCCATGAGCCGCAGGTTGTGTTCCAGGCGTTCGGCGGAGAGCGCGAGGACGGGCGTGGCGAAGCCGCCGGTGAACAGGTTGCGGCGCTGCGCGGTCAGCTCACCGACCGTCAGGCCGTCGGCGTCCGGGGGGAGGCCCTTGAAGCGGTGGTCGACGCGTTCCTCGGCGAGTCGGGCGAGCGCCTCGGTGCTCATGGAACCTCCTGGTCAGGAGCGTTGCGCTGAATGCAACGTCCATTGCGTATATCGCTTGCTGCTGTCTAACATCTCGCCCGACGCGGGGTCAACGGCCCGCCCGAGGCGGGGAGCCACGACGATCGTGACCGACACCGGACCGCGCAACGCCCAGGGCGCCACGGAGGTCGTCGATGTCGTCGCGCTCGGCGAGTCCATGGTCACCTTCGTGCCGACGGCTCCCGGGCGCCTCGCCGACGTCGGCCACTTCGCGCGCGGCATCGGCGGCGCCGAGTCCAACGTGGTGTGCGCGCTCGCGGCGGCCGGCCACACGGCCCGCTGGGTGAGCCGGGTCGGCGCGGACGCCTTCGGCGACCACCTCGTGACGGCGATCGGCGCCCACGGCGTCGACGTCGCCTCGGTACGGCGGGACCCGGCGCGTCCGACGGGCGTGTACTTCCGTACCGCGGACGACCGGTCCACCGCCGCGCACGAGGTGGCCTACTACCGGGCGGGTTCGGCGGCCTCGGCGATGACCGTGGACTCGGTGGACCTGACGGCGGCCCGCGCCGGACGCGTCCTGCACCTGTCCGGGATCACGGCGGCCCTCTCACCCGGCTGCGCCGACCTGCTGCGCGCACTGCTGCGCCCCGGCCCGGGCCGCCCCCTGATCAGCTTCGACGTCAACCACCGGCCGGGCCTGTGGCGCGACGGCGACGCCGGACGCGTCCTCCTCGAACTGGCCCGCGCCGCCGACCTCGTCTTCGTGGGCGAGGACGAGGCGGCCCAGGCGTGGGGCGTACGGCCCGGCGACCCCGGCGCGATCCGGGACCTGCTGCCCGAGCCGGAGCTGCTGGTGGTGAAGGACGCGGGACGCGGGGCGACGGTCCTCGCCGCGTCCTCCGCCGTCTTCGCACCCGCCCTCGCCGTCGACGTCGTCTCCACCACCGGCGCCGGGGACGCCTTCGCCGCCGGGTTCCTCTCCGCCACCCTGCGCGGACTCGGCGCCCGCGCACGCCTGCGCCACGGCCACCTCACCGCCGCCGCGGCCCTCACCACCCCCGGCGACACGGCCGTACCCCCGGCCCGCGGCCACGCCGACCGGCTCGTCGCCCTCGACGACCACGCGTGGGGGAGACTTCGACTCGGCCCCGGCTGGACGGAGGCCCCGGCCGCACCGCAGGAGGTACCCGCCCCATGAGCCAGACCGTCGACCGCGCCCTGAGCATCCTGCCGCTGCTCGCCGAGGGCCCCGCCGACCTCGGCCGGGTCGCCGACCGGCTCGGCGTCCACAAGTCGACGGCCCTGCGGCTGCTGCGCACCCTGCACGAACACGGCCTGGTCTACCGCCAGTCCGACCAGCGCTACCGCCTCGGGGCCCGGCTCTTCGCCCTCGCCCAGGAGGCGATGGAGAACCTCGACATCCGCGAGATCGCCCACCCCCACCTGGTCCGGCTCAACGAGCGGTGCGGACACACCGTCCATCTCGCCGTGCACGAGGAGGGCGAGGTGCTCTACATCGACAAGGTGGAGAGCCGCTACCCGGTGCGGATGTACTCCCGTATCGGCAAGCCCGTCGCCATCACCGTCGCCGCCGTCGCCAAGCTGCTCCTCGCCGATCTGCCCGAGGCCGAACGGCGGGCGGTCGCCGAGAGGCTCGACTACCCGCTCTACACGGTCCGCTCCACCCCCGACGCGGCGGCGTTCCTGCGGGAGCTGGAGAAGGTCCGCGCCCAGGGCTGGGCCACCGACCTCGGCGGCCACGAGGAGTCCATCAACTGCGTCGCCGCACCCGTCCGGGGCGCCGACGGCCGGGTGGTCGCCGCGATGTCGGTCTCCGCGCCCAACGTCGTCGTCACCGCCGACGAACTCCTCACCCTGCTCCCGCTGGTGCGCCGTACGGCGGACACCATCAGCGGCGAGTACTCCGGCAGAACCCCAGCGAAGGACACGTCCCGATGACCGAGAAGACCGCCCTCACCTCCACGACCCACACCGCCCCGCCCGCGCAGTTCTCGCACGGCGTGCGCAAGGGCAACATCCTCCAGGTCGCCGGTCAGGTCGGCTTCCTGCCCGCGGTCGAGGGGCAGCCCCCGACGCCCGCCGGTCCCACCCTGCGCGAGCAGACCCTCCAGACCCTCGCCAACGTCAAGGCGATCCTGGAGGAGGGCGGCGCCACCTGGGACGACGTGATGATGATCCGCGTCTACCTCACGGACGTCGGCCACTTCGCGGAGATGAACGCGCTCTACAACGCCTACTTCGAGGAGCAGCGCCTCACCGCCCCGCCCGCCGCCCGCACCACGGTCTACGTCGGCCTGCCCGCGGGGCTGCTCATCGAGATCGACGCGCTGGCGGTCCTGGGCTAGGGCGGTGCGTTCGGTGACGGTGTCTCAGCGGGGCGGCGGGCCCGATCGTGTAGGCGTCTCATAACGAAGTCGGGGCCGACTGTGTTCGGCACAGGAACTTCGACCATACTGCCCGCTGTGGAGCAGCGCATAGGTTCGAGCAGCCAGCCCCTGAAGGGCGCCGGATTCGACCCGGCATTCATCCCCGGGCTCACGTCGCCCGTGACCGCGAAGCCGGAGGACGACGACACGTCACCGGCCGACGGCGTGGCGGAGGCCGAGGACGCCGAGGAGACGCCCGTGGCGGCGGAGGCGGAGGCGGAGACCCCCGCCGAGGACGAGGCCGTGGACGAGGCGCCCGACGGTCCCGTCTTCGAGGCGTCCGACCGCCGCGCGCGGATCACCGCCGACGCCCGCGGCGTCCGGCTCCGCCTCGACGAGGAGGAGTGCGAGTTCCGCTGGGACGAGATCGGCGCCGTGGAGACGGAGACCCCGCGCTTCGGCAAGCGGTTCACCGTCACGGTGCACACCCCTGACCGCCGCTGGTACCCGATCGAGGTCGAGGCGACGGCCAGGAGCCGCTTCCAGGAGTGGGAGGACCAGCTCGACGCGGTCCTCGACGCCTACTTCGAGGAAGGCGACGCCGAGGACACGGACGCCGAGGACACGGACGTCAAGGAGAAGGACGCCGAGGACTAGGCGCTACGCGCAGTACTGCGCCTGCTTTCCGATGGACCGGTACATGCAGTCCGCGTTCTCCAGGAGCTGAAGCACCGCGTCCTTGTTGCGGGAGGTCTCCCGCTCGATGACCTCGTCGGGCGGGTAGAACCCGCCCCCGGCGGCCGAGCCCGGGTACATCTCGAAGGTGTACGAGAAGATCTTGTGCGTGCCCCAGAGATAGTCGTCGATCGACCCGTCGGTGATGTACAGGTCGCTCGCCTGCTCCGGGGTGTAGCCGTTGCTCGCGGCCATCGAGCGGCCGACCGTGGCGAACGCGTTGCGGTCGTCCGCCGTCATCCCGGTGGTGGTGTCGGCGGTGGTGTACCCGAAGGGCCACAGCACCAGTTGGCTGTAGGTGTGGAAGTCGATCCCGGCCGTGATCTGCTGCTTGCCGCCCACCACCCGGCTGCGCACGAAGTCGGCGACGACCTTCACCTCGGGCGCGGACTCGGCCGCCGCGCCCCGGTAGGTCTCGGACGACGTCGAGCCGGAGGAGCCGCCGCAGCAGCCCCAGCGGTAGGCCCAGTTGCGGTTGAGGTCCGTACCGACGTACGAGGAACCGGAGTTGGGCTGGCGGTTCTTGCGCCAGGAGCGGTAGGAGCCGGTGGCGATGTCGTACTCGCCGCCGTCCGGGTTGAGGTCCGGGACGACCCAGATCTCCCGGCCGTTCACCATGTTCGTGACGCGGCTGTCGGTGCCGTATCCGGCGCCCAGTTCGCGCAGCAGGTAGAGGGCCATCTCCACGGTGAGGTGCTCGCGGGCGTGCTGGTGGTGGGTGAACAGCACCTCCGGTTCGGCCTCGTCGGTGCCGACGTTGTCGCTGATCTTGACGGCGACGATGTCCCGGCCCTGGTAGGACTTGCCGATCACCCGCTTGCTCATGATCGTCGGGTAGGCGGCGATGCGCTGGTCGATCTCGGCCGTCATCTCCGCGTAGTTGTGGTAGCGGGAGTCGGCGGACGGGAAGTCGAAGAGCCGTACCTCGTCCTCGGCGACGCGGTTCGGCGCGGAGCCCACGAGGGAGACCTCGTAGCCCTGGGCGCGCAGCTTCCTGATCTGGTCGGCGCGGCCGGAGACGACGACGGTCTCCGAGTCGGCCTCGTCGACGCTCACCCCGGCCGCGGCGATCGCGGTGCGCATCTGCGGGGTGCTGTGGTGGACGTGGATCTCGTACTGCCGGATGTCGTCGGCGGAGGCGGCCGGCTTGGGGGCGCCGTCCGCCGCCGCGTCGGTGACGGTGGCCGTGAGGGGTGCCGCGAGGGCGAGGGCCAGCAGGGCGGCGAGGGCGGCGGACCGTCCGCCGCGGGCGCGGGTGGCGCCGGAGCCTGAGCCGCGGATGCGGAGTCGCATGAGATCTCCTTGTGGGGAGGGAAGTGTGGGGGGTCGTGCTGCTTCCGTGCGACGTGCTGTGCGCTTGCTGTGCGGCGGTACGGGTGCCGCTCATCGTGAGCGCATGGCATGTGCAGGTCAATAGACGGCAAGGAGTCGCGCTGGCCTGAATCATGCGGAAAGAGGGCCGCGCAGTGTACGCACGGCCACGCCTTTCGGTGCGATCCACGGCAAAGTGCACCCACCCGTGTGAGCGGAACGTGCATATATGTAGGCCCCGGGGAAGCCTGAGGGTCCGCAGAAACGCACCCCTCCAGAGGACTGGCTGATCATGGGCGGATCGGCGCCGCGCCGGGACTGTCATCTGCCGGTCGAGACGACCAGCTTCGTCGACCGGCGGACCGAACTGGCCGAAGCGCGCGAGCTGTTGACCAGGGCCCGGCTGGTCACCCTGACCGGCCCCGGCGGCGTCGGCAAGACCCGCCTGGCCGGCCGGATCGCGGCGCGCGTCGCCCGCGCCTTCCCCGACGGCGTCCGCTTCGTCCATCTCTCGGGCCTGCACGATCCCGCGCTCGTCCCGCACGCCGTCGCCGACGCGCTCGACCTCCACGACCACTCCGCGGACCCCCCGCTGGAGGCCCTCGTACGGCATCTGCGGGACCGCCGGCTGCTCCTGGTCGTCGACAACTGCGAGCATCTGCCGGACGCCTGCGCCGAACTCGCCGGCGCGCTGCTGCGCGGCACCACCGGCGTCCGGGTCCTCGCCACCAGCCGGCACCGGCTCGGTCTGACCGAGGAACACCTCATGGACGTACGGCCGCTGCCGGTGCCCGATCCGGACGGCGACCTCTCCGCCGCCGACGGCTACCCGGCGCTCGCCCTCTTCGCCGACCGGGCCGCCGCGGTCGTCCCCGGCTTCCGGCTCACCGCCGCCAACCGCGCCCTGGTCGCCCGCCTCTGCCACCGCCTCGACGGACTGCCGCTCGCCATCGAACTGGCCGCCGTCCGGATGCGCGTCCTCGACGTCGACCAGCTCCTGGCCCGCCTCGACGACCGCTACCGCCTCCTCACCGGCGGCAGCCCCGCGGTCCTGCCCCGCCACCAGACCCTGCGGGCGGCGGTCGACTGGAGCCACGAGCTGTGCGACCCGGGCGAACGGCTCGCCTGGTCCCGTCTCTCCGTCCTGGCCGGAAGCTTCGACCTGGAGACGGCCGAGGCGGTGTGCACGGACCCGGCACGCACGGACCCGGTACGCACGGACCCGGAGGGCGCCGAGGACGCCGACGCCGCTCCTCTGCACCCCCACGCCGTCCTGGAAGCCGTCGCCGGGCTGGTCGACAAGTCCGTGCTGTGCCGGGAGGCCGCGACCGGCGAGGGCGGGGTCCGCTACCGGCTGCTCGACAGCCTCCGGCACTACGGCCTCGAACGGCTCCGGGAGCGGCCGGGGGAGGAGCGGGCCGCCCGGACCCGGCACCGGGACCACCTCCAGCGCCGGGTGGAGGCGTACGAACGGGACTGGTTCGGGCCGGACCAGCCCGCCGTCGTCGCCCGGCTGCGCGCCGACCGCGACAGCATCCGCGCCGCCCTCGACTTCAGCCTCACCACCCCCGGGGAGGAACGCGCCGGACTGCGGCTCGCCGGCACCCTGTGGTTCCACTGGCACGCCTGCGGGGCACCCCGCGAGGGCCGCTACTGGCTCGACCGCGCCCTGGACGCCCACCCGGACCCCACCCCCGAACGGGCCCGCGCGCTCTGGGTCGCGGGACTGCTGGCCGGCTGCCCCGAGGACCTCACCCGCGGCCGCCGCCGCGCCGAACAGGCCCGCGACCTCGCCCACCGCCTCGGCGACGCGGCGGAGGCGGCGCACGCGGACTACGTCGTCGGTGTCATCCGGCTCTTCAGCGACGACCTCACCGGCGCCCTCGACCACTTCCGCGCCGGCGTCGACCGCGGCCCGCTGCCCGGCCAGCACCTCAGCCTCGTCGGCCTCGACCGCGTCGAACTCGCCTGCGCCCTGGCCTTCCTGGGCCGCGCCGACGAGGCCATCGCCGTCTGCGAGGAGACCCGCGGGCTGTGCGCCGCGCACGGCGAGCGGTGGGTGCTGTCGTACGTGGAACGCATCCTGGCGCTCGCCCACAGCGTCAAGGGCGACCGGGAGCGGGCGGAGGCGCACGGCAGGGAGGCGCTGCGGCTCAAGCTCGCCGTGCACGACGTGATCGGCATGGGCCTCACCCTCGACCTGCTGGCCCGGATCGCCGCCGAGCGCGGCGCCCACCAGCGGGCGGCCGTCCTGCTCGGCGGCGCCGACCGCGCCTGGGCCGACATCGACCGCGACCGCTGGGGCTCCGCCGCCCTCGACGCCACCCGCCGGGCCGCCGAGGAGCGCGTCCGCGCCGCGCTCGGCCCGGCCGCCCTGCGCCGCGGCTACGACCGGGGCGCCGCCCTCGCCCTTCCGGACGTCGTCGCCTACGCCTTGGACGAGAACGGCGGCGACCCGCCCGAACGCCCCGCCGACGCCGCGCACGGCGTCCGGCTCACCCGCCGGGAGGCGCAGGTCGCCGCGCTGGTCGCGGAGGGGCTCGCCAACCAGCAGATCGCCGACCGTCTGGTGATCGCCCGCCGCACCGCCGAAGGACACGTCGAACGCATCCTCAGCAAGCTCGGCCTCAGCAACCGCAGCCAGATCGCCGCCTGGGTGGCCGCCCAGCGCTGACCCCCGCCGGCACCGAACGAACCGACCGCCCGGCCCCGCATCCGCCCGACCACCCCCAGGGGGATCCATGACCGCTCACCCCGCCCCGACGACCGCCCCCGCCCCCGAGGGCACGTTCCCCGCCCCCGAGGGCACGTTCGACCACCGCATGACCGTCTGCGGCACCGACGAGGACTTCGTCGCCGCCGCCCTCGCCTTCCTCGCCGAGGGACTGGCCGCCCCCGACGAGCCGCCGCCCCTCGCCATCGCCGCCCCCGACAAGCTGGACCTCCTGCGCGACGCCCTCGGCACCGGCGCCAAGGACGTCGGCCTGGTCCCGCACACCGACTGGTACACCGGCTCCGCCGCCAACGCCGTGGCCCGCGCCGCCCGTCACCTCGCCACCGACGCCGGCCCCGGCGGCCGCTGCCACCTCCTGATGGAACCCGTGTGGAACGGCCGCGCCGGACGCTCCCCGCGCGAGAGCGCCGAGTGGATCCGCTACGAGGCCCTCGCCAACCTCCTCTTCGCCCCCACCGCGACCACCGCGATGTGCGTCTACGACACCCGCACCGCCGGATCCGTCGTCATCGAGGCGGCCCGCCGCGCCCACCCCGGCAGCGGCGTCTACACCGACCCCGCGCGGATCGCCGTCGAGCTGGACGCCGTACCGCTGCCGCCCGTGCCCGCCGAGGCGGAGCTGCTGCCCGAGCCGGTGCCGGAGGCCGTGCGCGGCTGGGCGGCCGCGCGCGGGCTGGGCGCCGCCGACGCGGACCTGTTCGCGGCGGCCGTCGCGGAGGCGGCCGCCCTCGGCCCCGTCACCGGCGCCCTGCTGTGGGGCGAGGCGCCCGGCTGCGTCTGCGAGGTGGGCCTCGCCAGGCGCTTCGACGACCCCCTCCTCGGGTTCGTGCCGCCCCCCGGCGCCGACGCCCCGGCACCCGGCCAGGGCCTGTGGTTCGCCCGTCAGGTGTGCGCCTACGTCGACCTGCGCGCCGCGGCCGGCGGGGGCACGTCCGTACGGCTCCAGTACGGATGAGCGCCGCCGGTCGCCCGAAAGGATCACGGGCGGGTACGGAAACGGGTAGTCCTCCCCGTGCGCCACGGGATCCGGCGGGGCAGGCTGACCTCATGCTGCGAATCTCCGGGGGCGGCCCCCTCCCGGACCCCCACCCTCAGTACGGCGCATACCCCCAACCGCCCTTGGGAGCGGGACATTCGAGCGCCGAGTACGAGCCCTGGCCCACCGCCGTCCGGGCGGCCCGCGCACAGGTGCGCGGGCAGCTCGAACGGTGGGGTCTCGCCGACCGGGGCGATCTGGTGGACACGGCCGAGCTGCTGGTCAGCGAGCTGGCCACGAACGCCGTGCTGCACTCCGCGAGCCGCTTCCGGCTCACCCTGTCCGCCGCCCACGGCACCCTGCGCTGCGAGGTCGCCGACACCGGCCGCCGGGTCCCCGAGGTGCGGGCGGCCGGCGGCGGGGAGAACGGCCGCGGGATGTTCCTGGTGGACGCGCTCGCCCGGCACTGGGGCTGTCTGCGGGACGGGCAGGTCAAGACGGTGTGGTTCGAACTCGGCACGTGCGGGTGCGCGCACCGGTGCGAGCCGGCGGAGTGCGGCACCGGCGCCGGCACCTGATCAGTCCTCGTCGCTCGTCCAGCGGGCGCCGAGCGCGATGTCCCGGAGCTGATTCATCGTCAGGGCGGGCTCCGCGCGGGTCGCGTCCTGGTTCTGGTCGCCCGTGTTGAAGGCGCTGACGACCACCCGCAGCCCGTCCTTGCGCAGGGTGTCGACGGTCCACATGACGACATCGGCGCCGGCCTTCTCGCCCGGCACCTGGTGCGTCACGATCAGCGTGCCGTCGTCCAGGATCTCGGCGCCGCCGAACAGCTCCCGGGAGAGGTCGGACATGCCCGGCTGCACGTTCACCTGCACCAGGCTCGCGCCCTTCCCGTCGTCGAGGACGAACGAGCCGAACCCCTCCTGACTGTCGGCGGCCGTCCGGTCGAGCCCCTTGGGCAGCAGCAGGGCCAGCTTGCGCATCACCACGGTGGCGGGCATCTGTGCGGAAGGACCCGACCCGGCGGAGGCCGGCTTCTCCGGCACGGGCAGGGAGGCGATGATCCCGCGCCACACCTCGGCCCCGGCCACCTTCTTCAACTGGGCGACACTGAGCGGCGGTTCGGGCCGGCTGACGGGCTCGCCCTTCTCGGCGGGCGCGTTCCACTCCAGGAGGCTCACGCGGTATCCCTCCGGGGTGACCAGGTCCGCGCCCCACGCCTTGGTGTCCTCACGGCGGTCGGGATACTCGTAGCCCTGGTAGACGGTGAGCGCGGAGCCGTCGGACAGCACCTCGGAGGTGCAACTGTCCATGCCTCCCTGGCCGTTCTCCTGCTCGTTCTCCTGACCGTTCTCCGGGCAGGGCAGCACCAGCGCCCGCGGATCGATCGGCTCGTCGCCGTCCGCGGTGATCCGGTCCAGGCCCAGGGAGAGCGCACCCGGGCCCTCGCCGTCGTCGAACACGCCCGTCACCAGCGGCGGCAGTTCGCCGTCCGTGCCGCGGGTCTCGCCGGCGGTGAACGTCCCCTCGGGGAGCAGCTCGCGCAGCGTACGGACCAGGTCGTCGCCGGAGACGGTCTTCTTCTCGGCCGTGCGGTCGCCCGAGGCGAGGGAGGCCGGGCGGGTGTCGGGCGTGTGGTCGTCCGGCAGGATCAGCGCCCCGCCCACGCCCACCAGGGCGAGGGCCGCCGCGCTGCCGACGACCGCGGCGCGGCGCTGCACCTGCATCCGCCGGCCGCGCCGGGCCCCGGCGGCGGTGAGTTCGGTGCGGGGGGAGTCGAAGGAGCCGCCCGCGCGGTGGAGGGCGTCGGAGAGCCGGCTCTCGAAGGGGTCGTCGTTCTGGTGCGAGGGCATGGTGAACCACCGTTCCACGAGCGGGTGATGAGGTGAGGTGTCAGGGGGCCCAGGGCGAGGGCTCAGGGCCGGGCGTACTCGCCGACGTCCTCGCCGAGCAGGTCCCGCAGCCGGGCGAGGGCGCGGGTGCAGCGGGTGCGGACGGCGGCGGAGCTGGCGTCGAGGGCCTTGGCGGTCTCCTCGACGGAACGGTCCTCCCAGTACCGCAGGACCACGACCGCCCGGTCCTTCGCGGGCAGCCGGGCCAGGGCCTGGAGCAGGGTGAGCCGCAGCGTGGTGTCGGAGTCGGCCCCGCCGCCGTCGGACACGTCCGGGAAGGCGTCCACGGCCCGTTCCCGGCTGCTGCGGCGGCGCCGGTGGGCGAGGAAGGTGCGGGTCAGGACGGTCTGCGCGTAGGCGGCGGGGTTGTCGGCGCGGGAGACGCGCCCCCAGCGGACGTACACCCTGCCGAGGGTCTCCTGGACGAGGTCCTCGGCGAGATGCGTGTCCCCGGCGGTGAGCAGACAGGCGGACCGGTACAGGTGTCCGGCGCGCGCCGCCGCGAACTCGGCGTACTCGTCGGCGCGAGCCTGTCTCATGCGTGGTCCCCCCGGAGTCCGTGTGCGCGTCGCCCTTCACCTCATCGATGCGGTGGGCCCCCGGAAATGTTTCAGGGGACGGGAAATCGGTGTGCGGCGGGGTCGGGGTAGGTTTCCGGTGTGACAGCCCAGCCCCCGCCGCCGCCCGGCTTCGGCCCGCCCCCGCCGCAGTACCTCGCCGAGGGGCCGCAGTACCTCCCGCCCGGCGGGGCGCTGCCCGAGTTCCTGGCCGTGGACCGGCGCGACTCGATCGTCGTCGACGCGTCGGGCGTGGCCTTCGAGATGTACGGCATCGCGGTCGAGTTCACCTGGCCCGAGATCCGCAGCGTCCACTACAAGGCGAGCGACGACGCCAAGTCGCTGATGGTCGCGGTCGTCCATGTGGACGGCCGGGTGTACGAGGGCGTGGTCCGCGCGAAACCGAGGGAGCGGCTGCGGGCCTGGTTCACCCAACTGGCCTGGGTCCTCGGCTACTACCGCCCGACCGGCTGACCGGCACGCGGACGGCCGCCCGGAGCCTGGTGGGGTCAGGTCCCGGACGGCCGTCGAAACGCGGTCTCCGTAAAGGGAGTTACGGCAGCGCGTGCACGTGCGGACCCACCGCGTTGGACCACGCGTTGCCCGCCGTCGCGTCCCAGTTCGTGGACCAGGTCATCGCGCCCCGCAGGTCGGGGTACGTGCGCGAGGGCTTGAAGGAGCCGCAGTTCGTGCCCTTGGCCAGGCAGTCGAGGGCGTTGTTGACGATCGTCGGGGAGACGTATCCGCTGCCCGCGCCGCGCGTGGAGGCCGGCAGGCCCAGGCCGACCTGGGACGGGGCGAGTCCGCCCTCCAACTGGATGCAGGCCAGCGCGGTGAGGAAGTCCACCGAGCCCTGCGAGTAGACCTTGCCGTCGCAGCCGAGCATCGAACCGCTGTTGTAGTACTGCATGTTGACGACCGTGAGGATGTCCTTCACGTTCAGCGCGGTCTGGAAGTAGGCGCCCGAGGTCGACTGCATGTCGATGGTCTGCGGCGCCATCGTGAGGATCATCGACGGGCCCGCCTGCGCGGACAGGGAGCGCAGCGCCTGGGTCATGTAGGTCGCGTTGAGACCGTTCTCCAGGTCGATGTCGACGCCGTCGAAGCCGTACGTCTGCATCAGGGAGTGGACCGAGTTCGCGAAGTTGGTCGCGGAGGCGGAGCTGTTCACCGCGACGGTGCCCGTCTCGCCGCCCACCGAGATGATGACCTTCTTGCCGGCCGCCTGCTTGGCGCGGATGTCGGCCTTGAACTGGTCGACGGTGTAGCCGCCGAGCCCGGCCGAGTCCAGGTTGAAGGTGACCGCGCCCGGGGTCGCCGTCGCGTCGGCGAACGCCACGGCGATGATGTCGTACTGGGCGGGGACGTCCGAGATCTTCTGGACGGTCGCGCCGTTGTTGAAGTTCTGCCAGTAGCCGGTCACGGCGTGCTTGGGCAGCGAACCGCCCCCGCCGCCCCCGCCCGCCGTGGTCGTCCCGGTGACCGCCGCCGACTTGACCGACTCACCGGCCGCGTTGGTCGCCGTCACCTGGAAGCTGTACGACGTCGACGCGGCGAGCCCGGTCACGGTCGCGGAGGTGCCGGTCACCGCCGTCACCTTCGTGCCCGCGCGGTAGACGTTGTAGCCGGTCGCGCCGGAGACGGCGTTCCAGGCCAGGGAGACGGATGAGGACGTGGTGCCGGAGACGCTCAGGCCCGCCGGTGCGGCCGGGATCGTGGGCTCGGGGTCGCCGCCCCCGCCGCCGTCGGGGCCGAACACCGAGATGTCGTCGGCGTAGTAGGCGGCCTGGCCGTACCAGCCGTGCGTGTAGACCGTCACGGAGGTGGTGGAGGAGCCGGTGGTGAAGCTGGTGGTGAGCTGCTTCCAGGAGGCCGAGTCGGGCGTCCAGGTCGAGACGTCCGTGGTGCCGGTGCCGGTCACCCCGAGGTAGGTGTAGCCGCCCTGCACCCAGGCGCCCAGCGAATAGGTCGAGTTGGGCTTGACGGCCACGGTCTGGGAGCACCGGGCGTTGTCCTGCCCGGCCGGGGTGGCCTTCAGCGCGCCCGCGCCGCCGTGCGTGGGCGAGGAGACGGTCGTACCGCTGCCCGCCGAACAGGTCCAGTTGGCGAGGCCGGACTCGAAGCCGGCGTTCTTGACGTTGTTCACGTCCGCGGCGGACGCCTGAGCCGCGCCCGCCAGCGTGAGGGCCAGTGCGGCGGTCACCGCGCCCGACCACAGCCGTGTCGATCTTTTATGTGGGGACATGACAATAAGTTGGTCCAGACCAATTTAATTGTCAAGAGATCCGTATGTGGAGAGTCGGTGTGCGCAACCTGCCCCGGTTTGCCGTGACTTGCGAGAAGAACAGTTGCCTACCAGCTACGGAAAGCTGTTCTCCGGCCACAGGGCCGTGGATACAGTGCTGACGTAGTCACGCAATGAAGTCACCCCGGCGCACCGGCGTCACCCCGGTGGGCCGGACCGCGGAATCGGGGAGCTGCGCGTGCCAACTGCCGTTGCCGTGACCGGCGCCGACCTGGCGCTGCCGCCGCAGGACGAACGGACCCTGCCCGCCGCCGTGCTCGACGGCCTGGACCGCCTGCCGCTCGACCAGGCCCTGGCCGCCGTCCAGACCCTCGTCGAACAGCACGGCCATGTGATCGTCGTGTACTCCCGGGCCACACCCCCGGCCGTGGCACAGCGGCTGCACACCATCCGCGCCCTCCTGGAGAGCGACCGCATCGCGCTCTTCCGCCCCGACCTGCCCCCGCTCGGAGTCGCCGTCCTGGCCCGCCAGTTGCGCCAGCTCGCCTCCTGCGACCTCGGACCCGGCGTGCTCGCCTCGGCCGGCCGGCTGCTCACCCACTACCTCCACGCGGGCGCGCTCCTCGGCTCCGTCGCCCGGCTGGACCGGGTGCCCGTCGTCGGCCTGACCTCGCACGCCCGATCCTGGGTCCCCGGCAGCCAGTTCGCGGTGCTCGCCCACCCCCAGCCCACGCTGGTCAAGGCCGGACCCGAGGTCACCCTGCCGGGACCGGAGTTCGGCACCTGGCTGCTCGTGGGACGCGGCCAGCTCCCGTCCGACTGGGTCACCGGCACCCTCGCCCCCGCCTGGAAGGTGCAGGGCCTGCGCGAGACCGAGGCCCCCGCCGAGTCCGCCGCCTGGTGGGGCACCGGCAGACTCGTCGAGTTCTGCGCCTACCTGCCCGATCTCTCGGTCCTCTACCAGTTGGTCGCCTCGGTCCGGCGCGGCGTCTGCCACTGGTGCGGCATCGACGTCATCGGCGACCGCTGCGTCTTCTGCTCCGCCACCCCGCCACCGCCCTCCGAACTCAACGCCCGCCCCGTCCGCCCCCATCGCGCCCTGACCACCGGCTGAACCACCCGCCCCACCGCACCGCCCCGCCGTCCCGTTCCCGCCCGACCCGACCCCCAACGAGGTTGCACGGTTCATGAACTCCCGTCAGCGCCGCGGCGTGATCCTCCTGCTCCTGTCGGTGTTGTGCGCCCTCGGCGCCTTCGCCGGTGTGCTGTCCGTCATGGACGACGTGAACTCCAAGGTGGGCCCCGAGGTCACCGCCTACGAGCTGCGCTCCGACATCGCGCCCTACACCGCCCTGAACGCGGGCCAGTTCAAGAAGATCAGCATGCCGGAGCGCTGGCTGTCGGAGAACGCCGTCACCGACCTGGCCGCCGTCCGCGGGAAGATCGCCGTGACCACACTGAAGAAGGGCTCCCTGCTCCAGAGCGACATGCTGGTCGACCGGCCCGCCCTGCGCCCCGGACAGCAGGAGGTCGCCATCATGATCGACGCGGCGACCGGCGTCGCCGGCAAGATCACCCCCGGCTCCTCGGTCAACGTCTACGCCACCTTCGAGGGCGCCCGCGACAGCGCCCCCGACCAGTCGAAGATCATCGTCACGGGTGCCCGGGTCCTCGACGTCGGCGAGCTGACCGCCCTGCGGCCCGACGCCGACGACCGCGACCGCTCCGCCACCGAGGCCGTCCCCATCACCTTCGCGCTCTCCGCCCTCGACGCCCAGCGCCTCACCTACGCCGAGTCCTTCGCCAAGCGCGTCCGCCTCGCGCTCGTCGCCCCCGGCAGCAGCGCCTCGGTCCCCGACCAGGACCGTACGTACGAACTCGCCACGGACAAGTGAGAGGCCGCCGCCCATGCCCACGAGGATCCTCCCGGCCGTCGGCGACGCGGACGCGGTCCGTGCCCTCACCACCCTGCTCAGCCAGCTCCCCGACGCCGAACCCGTGGCCCCCGTCGGCGACTCCACCCAGCTCGTCGACACCCTTGCCCGGCTCGCCGCCGAGTCCGTCGACGAACTCCCCGAGGTCGTCGTCGTCCACGAACGCATCGGCCCCGTCCCCGCCCTCGAACTGGTCCACGAGGTCGCCCTGCGCTTCCCGGCGGTCGGCGTCATCCTCGTCACCACCGACGCGGGACCGGGTCTCTTCCAGGCCGCCATGGACGCCGGCGCCCGCGGCCTGGTCACCCTCCCGCTGAACTACGAGGAACTCGCCCACCGCGTCCAGGCCGTCGCCCAGTGGTCCGTCGGCGTACGACGCCATCTCGGACACGGCGGCGACGTGTTCACCGGCGCGGGCGGCACCGTCGTCACCGTCAGCGGCGCCAAGGGCGGTGTCGGAACCACCCTCACCGCGGTCCAACTCGCCCTCGCCGCACAGGCGTCCGGCCGGCCCACCGCCCTGGTCGACCTCGACCTCCAGACCGGCGACGTCGCCTCCTACCTCGACGTCCAGTTCCGCCGCTCGGTCGTGGACCTCGCCGCCATCACCGACATCTCGCCGCGGATCCTCGCCGAGGCCGTCTTCCGCCACGACAGCGGCGTCGCCCTCCTGCTCGCCCCCGCCGAGGGCGAACGCGGCGAGGAGGTCACCGACCGTGCCGCCCGCCAGATCGTCAGCGCCCTGCGCTCCCGCTACGAGGTCGTCGTCGTCGACTGCGGCGCCCAGCTCGGCGGCGCCGGCGCCACCGTGGTCGAACTCGCCGACACCGCCCTGCTCGTCACCACCCCCGACGTGGTCGCCGTCCGCGGCGCCAAACGCGCCGTCCGCATGTGGGACCGGCTCCAGATCCGCAAGGCCGAGGAGACGACCGTCGTCGTCAACCGCCACACCCGTACCACCGAGATCCAGCCGCCCCTCATCCAGCGGATCACCGGTACCGCCGTCGCGGCCACCGCGATCCCGGCGAACTTCCGGGAACTCCAGGCCGCCGTCGACGCCGGCCGGGTCCACGACCTCGACGGCAAGGGCGCCGTACGGCAGGCCCTGTGGGCGCTCGCGGCCGAACTCGGCCTGGTCAAGGCCCCGGAGACCGCGCTCGAACGGCGCGGGGGGCGCGGCCGGGACCGGGGCGCGGGCGGACTGCGCAGGCGGAAGGAGTGAACGCCGTGAGGCGACGCCGAGCACGGGAACGGGTCCGGGTCTGGGGCCTGGGGCGGGTCCGGGATCGCTTTCGGAGCCAGGTCCGGCACCAGGTCCGGGACGGGGGCCAGGTCACCGTCGAGTTCCTCGGCATGACCCCGCTGATCATCGTGACCCTGGTCGTGGTGTGGCAGTTCGTGCTCGTGGGGTACACGTTCACGCTCGCGGGGAATGCTGCCGACGAGGCGGTACGCGCGGGGACGGCCGCGCCGCCCGGGGGACGGGCCGCCGCCTGCCAGGAGGCCGGCCTGAGCAAGCTGGGCGACGCGTGGAGGGGGAACGCCGAGGTGACCTGCGGCGGTGCCGGTTATGTGACGGCCGACGTCACCCTGCGCGTCCCCGTGCTCTTCCCCGGCCTGATCGACTTCCCGTTCCCGGTGCACGGCCACGCCGGCGCCGTCGAGGAGGACGACGGTGACTGACATGGCGTACACGAGCCGCCGAGGGCGCGCCCGCCGGGGCGACCGGGGTCAAGTCGCCCTGGAATACCTGGGGTTCCTGCCGCTGCTGCTGCTGGTCGCCCTGGCCGCCGTCCAGCTCGGGATCATCGCCTACACCGCCCAGCAGGCCGGCACGGCCGCCCGCGCCGGCGCCCGCAGCGCCTCCCTCGACGGGGACACGCAGGGCGACTGCGCCCGCGCCGTGAGCAGTTGGCTGGACGCGGCCTGCGCCGAGGCCGCCCTCGGCGACGAGGTCCGCGTCACCGCCGAGATCACCATCCCGTCCGTCGTGCCCGGCATCGGGGACTTCGGCACCGCCCGCAAGACCGCCACCATGCCGGTCGACCACTGACGTCCAGGAGAAGGAAGCGGACATGAGGAGGAACCGGAGATGAGTCTGCGGTCCCGCATCACCTCCCCCGAGGAGCAGAGCGGCCGGGGCGAGGACGGCCGGCTGGTCTCCTCCTACCGCGCCAAACTGCTGGAGGAGATCGACCTCGCCGAGATGAGTTCGCTCGCCGCCGCCGAACGCCGCGCGCGGCTGGAGCGGGTCCTCGGGCACATCATCAGCCGCGAGGGCCCGGTGCTGTCGACGGGCGAGCGCACGCAGTTGATCCGCCGGGTGGTGGACGAGGCACTCGGCCTCGGCATCCTCGAACCGCTCCTGGAGGACGCGTCGATCACCGAGATCATGGTGAACGGCCCCGACGCGATCTTCGTCGAACGGGCGGGCCGCGTCGAGCAGTTGCCGCTGCGCTTCGCCTCCCACGAGCAGTTGATGCAGACCATCGAACGCATCGTCTCCACCGTCAACCGCCGGGTCGACGAGACCAATCCGATGGTCGACGCCCGGCTGCCGTCCGGCGAACGCGTCAACGTGATCATCCCGCCGCTCTCCCTGACCGGCCCCATCCTCACCATCCGCCGCTTCCCGCGCTCCTTCACCCTCCAGGAACTGATCGGCTTCAACTCCCTCGACGAACCGATGCTGTACCTGCTGGCCGGGCTGGTGCAGGCGAAGTTCAACGTGATCGTGTCCGGCGCCACCGGCACCGGCAAGACCACCCTCCTCAACGCCCTGTCCGGACTGATCCCGGAGGGCGAACGCATCATCACCATCGAGGACTCCGCCGAACTCCAGCTCCAGCAGCCGCACGTCGTCCGCCTGGAGTCCCGCCCGCCGAACGTCGAGGGCAACGGCCGCATCACCATCCGCGACCTGGTCCGCAACTCCCTGCGGATGCGCCCCGACCGGATCGTGGTCGGCGAGGTCCGCGGCGGCGAGTCCCTCGACATGCTCCAGGCCATGTCCACCGGCCACGACGGCTCCCTCGCCACCGTCCACGCCAACAGCGCCGAGGACGCCCTGACCCGGCTTCAGACCCTCGCCTCCATGTCCGACGTCGAGATCCCCTTCGTCGCCCTGCACGACCAGATCAACAGCGCCGTCGACGTGATCGTCCAGCTCACCCGGTTCGCCGACGGCGCCCGCCGGATCACCGAGATCGCCCTGCTCGACAGCCACGGCGGCGAACCGTACCGGCTGGCCACCATCGCCCGCTTCAACGCCCGGCCGATGACCCCGGACGGCCGGATCCACGGCGCCTTCGCCCACTTCCCGCTGCCGCGCCGCACCGCCGACCGCCTCTACATGGCGAGCCAGCCCATCCCGCCCGCCTTCGGCGTCGCCCGGGACGCCCTCGAACTCACCACACGGGAAGCCCGGTAGGAGTCATGGACCTCGACGACCTCATCACCCTCACCACCGGCGCCACCCTGCTGACCTGCCTCCTGGCCGTCGCGGGCGTGCACCTGTACGCCAAGGGCCGCGCCCAGCGGGCCGCGTTGGTCGAGCGGCTCTCCTACACCGGGCAGGAACCCCTCACCGGCCGCCGGCGCCGCTTCCGCGACCTGGACCGCAGGCTGCGCCGCACCGCCGCGGGCCGCCGTCTGGAACGGAAACTGGCCGCGACCGGACTGGACGTCACCCCGGCCGAGTTCGTCGTCGCCATGCTCGCCGTCGTGGCGGGACTGTGGCTGGTCGGCCATGCCGTGCTGGCCCCCTTCTTCGGCCCGCTCGCCGGACTGCTCGGCGTCTGGGCCGCCCTCCAGTTCCTCAACTGGCAGCGCCAGAAACGCATCGAGCGGTTCATCAACCAACTCCCGGAACTGGCCCGCATCCTGGCCAACGCCACCCAGGCCGGCCTCGCCCTGCGCACCGCGGTCGGCATGGCCGCGGACGAGCTGGAGGCCCCGGCCGGCGAGGAACTCGCCAAGGTCGCCAACCAGTTGGCCGTCGGCCACTCCATGGACGACGCGCTCGGCGAACTCGCCGACCGGCTCCCCTCCCGCGAACTCGTCGTCCTCGTCACCACGTTGGTGCTCTCCAACCGGGCCGGCGGCCAGGTCGTCGGCGCGCTGCGCAACCTCACCGAGACCCTGGAGGAGCGCAAGGAGACCCGGCGCGAGGTCCGCACCCAGCTCTCCCAGGTCAGCATGACCTCGTACGCCGTACCCGTCCTGGGGGTGGGCGCGTTGTTCCTCATGGACAGCGTCTCCGACGGCACCCTCGACCGGATGACCGGCTCGACCGTCGGCCAGGCGTGCGTCGTCGTCGCCTTCGGGCTCTACGCCGTCGGCTTCGTCCTCATCCGCCGTATGTCCCGCATCGACGTCTGACCGGAGGAGGCCGGACCGTGGAACTGCTGCTCGCACTCGTGATGGGCCTCAGCGTCTGGGGCGTCTTCGCCGGGATCCGGATGTACCGGGCCGACGTGAAACTCCCCAGCGACCTGGTGCTCGCCCTGGAGGTCGGCGCGACCCGCACCGGCGCGGTCGGCTCCCTCGTCGACCGCCTCGGCATGCGCTACGCCCCCGCCGTGCTCCGCCTGATGGGCCCGAAACAGGTCGCCCGCTACCGCCGCCGCATCGACCTCGCCGGCAACCCCGGCGGCCTCACCATCGACCGCTACGCCGCCCGCCGCGCGGTCTACGGCGCGATCGGCGCCGTCGGCGCCCTGGCCGCGCTCCTCCAGGGCAGCTTCCTCGTCGCCCTGCTCATGCTGGCCTTCGCGGCGTTCTGGTCCGAGGTCGGTATCTGGTCGGCGATCCGGGTCCGCAAGGACGCCATCGAACGCACCCTGCCCGACTTCCTCGACGTCCTCGCCGTCGTCGTCAGCGCCGGCCTCGGCTTCCGCCAGGCCCTCGACCGGGTGGCCTCCAAGTACGAGGGCCCCTGGGCCGACGAGATCCGCATCACCCTGCGCCAGATGGACCTCGGCGTGAGCCGCCGCGAGGCGTTCGAGGAACTGCGCCGCCGCAACGACTCCGAGCAGGTCGCCATGTTCGTCACCGCGCTCCAGCAGGGCGAGGAACTCGGCGCGCCGATCGTCGACACGCTCGTCGCCATCGCCAAGGACATGCGCCGCACGGACGCCCAGAACGCCCGCCGCAAGGCGGCCCGCGCGGTCCCCAAGGCCACGCTGATGATCACCACGTTCATGGTCCCGGCGACGATGCTGCTGCTCGGCGCGGGGATGCTGCTGGGCTCCGGCACGGACTTCAGCTCGATCACGGGGGAGTAGGCGAGGGGGATGGCGGTGGGGACGGTGACGGTGGACGACGGTGGTGGCGGTGGGGTCCCGGTGGCGGCTGCCGGCCCGGTGGAAGCTGCCGGCTTGTCGGAGGTCGGACACTCGGCCACGGGGGAGACGCCCATCCCGCTCCAGGTGAACGCGTTGCAGGCGATGTGCCGGCAGGTCTTCGGCTTCCGCCTCGCCATGATCGCCGTAGCCGCCCCCGCCGCCCTCCTCAACGCCTCCCCGGGCCTGGGCGTCCGCCTGGTCGGCGCGGCCGTCGTCGTCACGTTCATGGGCTCCTACGTCCTCTTCCGCGACTGGGAACGCTTCGGCCCCCTCCTCCTGCGCCACCCCGCCCTGCTCGCGGCGGACACCGTCCTCGGCACTCTGCTGCTGGTCTCCGCCGGCCCCGACACCACCCTCGCCTACGTCAGCGTCTGCACCCCGCTGCTGGCCGGCATCGTCTACGGCTGGCGCGGCGCCGCCTGCTTCGCCTCCCTGGAGTCGCTGATCCTGCTGCTGGTCCACACGACCCTGGAACAGGGACCGGCCGTGGGCCTCGCCGAGAAACTGCTGCTGCCCGGCCTGTGCGTGATCACCGGCGCGGTGGGCTCGACCCTGCGCGGTCTGATGCTCCGCTTCGGCGAGGCCACGCACGCACTGACCGCCGTACGGGCCAGGCTCGCCGTGACCGAGGCGCTCGCGGCCGAACGCGCACGCCTGGCACGGGAGATGCACGACTCCGTGGCCAAGACCCTGCACGGCGTGGCGCTCGCGGCGGACGCCCTGGCCCGCTCGGCCGACCTCGACCCGGCGGCGGTACGGCAGCACGCCGAACTCGTCGCCCGCTCGGCGCGCAGGGCGGCGGCGGAGTCCCGCGAACTGCTGACGGACCTGAGACGGGAGCCGGGAGGGGACGGGCAAGGGGTCGACGGAGTGGACGTCCTCCCCGAACTGGCGGCCCGCACCCACGACTTCGCCGACCGCACCGGGCTGCCGGTGACCTACCGCGCGATGGGCGACCGTACGACGCTGCCCCTCCCGCCCACCGTCGCCCGCCAGCTCCTCACCATCACCGCCGAGGCGATGGAGAACGCCCACCGGCACGCGGCCCCCACCCGGGTCGAGGTCAGCGCCGGTGTGCAGGGCGAGCTGCTCACCCTCAGCGTCCACGACGACGGCCGGGGCCTGCCACCCGGCACCACCCTCGAACACCTGCGCCGCACCGGCCACTTCGGACTGGTCGGCATGGTGGAACGCGCGGCGTGCGTGGGCGCGCGGATCCGTATCGGCGCGGGATCCGACGCGCGGGGCACGGAGGTAAGACTCGAACTCCCCCTGACGGCGCTGTGACATGAGGAGAGGAAAGGAGGCCACCGCCCGATGACGACCGAGAACGCACCCCTGCCGAAGACTCCGTCCGTGCGGGTGGTCGTGGCGGACGACAACCCGGTGGTGCGGGCGGGTCTGACCGCCCTCCTCTCCGGACGCGAGGACATCACGGTCGTGGCGGAGGCGGCGGACGGACACGCGGCGTACGAGGCCGCGGTCCACCACCGCCCCGACGTGATCCTCCTCGACGTCCGCATGCCGGGCGTGGACGGCCTCGCGGCCCTGCCGCACCTCGCCGGACTGGCCCCGGTCGTGATGCTCACCTACAGCGACGAACCGGAGATCGTCCAGGAGGCCCTGCGCCGCGGCGCGGGAGGCTACCTGGTCCACGGTGAGTTCACGGTGGACGAACTCCTGTCCACCGTCCGGGACGCGGTGCGCGGCCGGGCCCACTTCAGCCCGACGGCGGCGACGGCGGCACTGGCCCAGATCCGCGATGCAAACGCGAGTGCACACGGCGCAAGATCCTCAAATCCCCCACCCTCTCTCGATTTCACGAAACAGCTTTCGCAACTGCAATCATCTGTGGGACATTCAAGAACGGGCGCTTCCGCGAGGGAGGGGTTCCGGCTCAGCGCGAGGGAGGCGGAGATCATGGACCACATCGCGTCCGGCATGAACAACCAGCAGATCGCCGCCGCCTGCTTCATCAGCGAGAAGACGGTCAAGAACCACATCAACCGCATCTTCGCCAAGCTTCACAGCAGCAGCCGCGCCGAGGCGGCCGCGAAGTGGCTGGGCACGGCGGTGACCTCATGAGCCCCCGCAACGCCCCCGTCTGGGCCCGGATTTGGGCCCACGGACCCTCGCCCCGACCCCCCGGCATCCCGTACCGTCCTCGGGCCACTGCCTCAGACCGGGAGGAACCCCATGAGCGACCTGCTGCTGAAGACCGCCGTCGCGGCCAAGGTCCGGGTGAGCGGCTGGACCGAAACGACCACCACGGCAGCCCGCCGCCGCGCCCGCGCCCGCGCCACGGGGGGCGACAAGGGGCAGACGGCGGTGGAGTATCTGGGGATCATCGCGGTGGTGGTGGCGATCGTGGTGTTGATCGCGAACACGAACCTGGGACAGACGATCGTGGACAAGCTCAGGACGCAGATCTCCAAGGTGGCCCCCTGACCCGACTCCGCAACGGCGGGCACGGCGACGCAGGGCAGGCTTTCCCCATCTACATCACGGTGGTGGCGGGCCTGCTCTTTCTCGCGTTCGCGTACTTCGCGGTGGGCCAGGCGGCGGTGAACCGCAACGGCGCGCAGACGGCGGCCGACGCGGCGGCACTGGCGGCGGCGCAGGAGACGAGAGACGAACTGGCCGACCTGTGGGCGCTGGATGTCCGGGACCCGGCGAGATGGCAGGAGATCTTCGACGGGGTCGGCGGGCACAACGAGTGCTGGCGCGCGGAACAGCTCGCGGCGATGAACGACGCCGGGAACGTCGCGTGCGTGCCTGACGGCCTCCTGGAATACGACGTCACCGTGCAGGCGAACAAGTCCGTCGGAACGTCCGTCGTGCCGGGCACGGAGGGCAGGCGGGCGCATGCCTCCGCCACGGCCGTGATCGAGCCGCTGTGCACGTTCGAGCCGCCGGCCGAGGACGGCGAGGACCCCGAGGGCGGTGAAGAGGGTGACGGCGAAGCCGAGGAGCCAGTGGTCCTCCCACGGCTCACCTGCGACGGGGTCGACTGGGAACTGGACCCGGAGGACCTCACCGATCTGCCCGGACCCGAGGACCTCTTCGACGTCCACCTGGCCAACGGCTGACGAGCGAACGATGAGTGGAGAAGGAAGCGGAGTGATGAGCATGCGGTTCACTGGGCAAGCCCGCAGGGGGATGGTCGCGTTGGCCGTCGTGGCCGGGCTCGCTCTCGGCTCGGCCGCGTGCGGTGGCGGGGGTGACGACGACGGCAAGAAACCGGGGAGTTCGTCGTCCACGCCCGGGACCGGTGGATCGCAACCCGACGCGCAGGAGGGCCAGTCCGCAGAACCGCTGGCCGAACTCAAGGGCCCGAGCGGCCTTCTGCTCCAGCTCACCTCCGCCCTGCGGGACTCCGGCGGCTTTGTCACGGTGAACGGCTTGCTGAAGAACGACAGCGGCACGGAAGCCGTGATCCCCTCCGCGCTGAGCGGGAACGAGACGGAGATCATCAACAACGGGCTGTCCCTCGGCGGAGCCACCCTCGTCGACTCCAAGAGCAAGAAGCGGTACTACGTCCTGCGCGACACGGAGGGCCGCCCGTTGACGACGACCGGCTTCTCCACGCTCAAGGCCGGTGAATCGATCGACGTGTTCCTCCAGTTCCCGGCCCCGCCCGCGAGTTCCACGGACGTCACCTTCTCACTGCCGCTGTTCCCCAGCGCGGTCATCAAGATCTCCGGGTGAGGACGCCATGACCCCACGTCTCACTCTGGCGATGGCGACGGCCACGGTCGTGATCGTCGGCCTGGCGCCCGCGGCCCGGGCGGACACGAGCCCCAGCGTGCCCCCGGGCACCGAACCCACGGCCACCGCGCCGGTGGAGGTCGACCCCAACGACCCCGACCTCAAACTCCCCGAGGGCGGCACCCTGGCCGAGCCGAAGGTGCTCGACATCAAGCAGGTCGTGGAGGACCAGGCCGGCGAGGAACGCCGTGAGGACACCAACGCGGACGTGACGTTCGCCCTCCAGGCGGAGGTCCTGTTCGGCAAGGACAGCGCGAAGCTGGGCGCGGCCGCGAAGGCCCGGATCGCGGTGATCGCCGACGAGATCAAGAAGCAGAACACCACCCTGGTGCGCGTCTTCGGCTTCACCGACAACCTCGGCTCCTCCGCCCACGGCGACGTCCTCTCCAAACAACGCGCCGACGCCGTACAGACCGAACTCTCCGCCGACCTCAACAACCCCAACATCACCTTCGAGGTCCGCGGCTACGGCGAGCAGTACCCCATCGCCGACAACTCCACGGAGGAGGGCCGCAAGAAAAACCGCCGAGTGGAGGTCACGTTCCCCAGGACAGCAAGCTGACCAGACCTCAGCCGTTCTCGAAGCGAGGGAGCTCCTGGGGAAAGTCGACCGAGCCCTTGCACCCGGCCAACTCGTACGCATGCCGAGTGAGTTGATAGGCGAAATCGCTCAGGGCTTGGTGCAGATCGTGTCCCGTGGTCCGACTCTCCCCGAGGACCCGCACCTCGGCGACCAGGGCGTACGCCTGTGTCGCCTCGTCCGCTTCTCTTCCCTTGGGGACACAGGGGACATAGACGCTGGCGAATTCTTTCCGGGCGAGGACGTCGATTCCGTGTGACGATGCTCGCTCCGGGGCCTCTTTTGATTTCCCGCTATAGGACGTGTAGTACTTCTTCCAGGTGCTTCGGGAGGAGTCCTCGACCTGCACTTCGCCTGACAGGATGGAATCATCGCCGGCGTAGACATGGCAACCGAACAGGAAGCCGTCTCCCGATCCGTGAGCTTCCGCCCCTTCTTCTGCCGTCCGCGAGTCCGGCAGTACACGGATCACCGTATCCCTCTGGACACTTCCGTCGCATACGGCAGCGGGAAGCCGGTCGAGCCCTTCGGTGAAGATTTTCTGATACGAGATCCAGCCGCCAACTGCAATGGCCAGGAAGGCAGCGCAAAGCGCCGACACTCTCACGTTCCTACGCATGGGGAACATCCTCTCGTCCTGCTACACCCGGACCTCCACCCGTTCTCCCGCCCGCACCCCCCACCCCGCCATCGCCCCCGCAGCCGCCTCCAGGACGTGGCGGGACCGCAGTCGGGGCAGGCCCAGGCGGCCCGGGGGCATGGTGCGGATGGCCAGTACGGTCAGGCGGTGGTCGAGGTACGCGACGTCGATCGGTATGCGCATGCGGAACGTGTGGATGCTGTTCGCGGGGGACAGGAGCAGGGCGCCCTCCACCGAGTCGCGTCCGAGCAGGCCCTTTGCGCGGGCCCGGTAGGACGTCGCGATCTCCAGGGGGATCCGTGGGCCGGTCTCCCCGCCCACGACGAGTTCTCCCCGTCCGTCCTGCCAGCGCGCCATGCTCCGTCTCCCCTCGGTCGTCTCAGTACTCTCGGCACGTTAGCGAGCCGGGACACGAAGAGGTGGGCGTCGTATGCGGAAGGTCGTCTTGATGATGGGGGTCTCCCTGGACGGATACATCGAGGGCCCCGACCGTGACATCTCCTGGCATGTGGTCGACGAGGAACTGCACCAGTACTTCAACGACACGATCAGCGAGATGGGCGCCCTGCTCGGCGGACGCGTCACCCATGAACTCATGGCCGCCTACTGGCCCACCGCAGACGCCGACCCGGACGCCTCCCCCGTCGAGGTCGAATTCGCGCGTATCTGGCGGGACATGCCGAAGTACGTGTACTCGCGGACGCTGAAGAGCGCCGACTGGAACACGACCGTCGTCCGGGAGGTCGTCCCGGAGGAGGTCGAAGCCCTCAAGAAGCAGCCCGGCACCGGCGACTTGTGCCTCGGCGGCGCCGACCTTGCCGCCGCATTTCTCTCTCACGGCCTTGTCGATGAGATCCACCTCAGCGTCCATCCCGTGCTCATCGGCCAAGGCAAGCCCCTCTTCCCCGACACCGACGCCCTGACCCCGCTCCGACTCCTCGAGACCCGCCGCTTCGGCAATGGCGTGGTGCTGCTGCGGTACGCGGTCGAGCGCTGACCGGCGCCGTTCACGCATGTGGCCCCGTCGTGACCTTGTCGATCACCAGTTCCGGTGTCGCCTCCAGGATTTCGCCGATGCGTTGCGTGCGGTCCGTCAGTTCCCGCACGTGGCTTGCCGTCAAGGGGGTCAGGGGTTCCACCGTCACCGTCGTGCGGTTGCCTCGGCGGCGTTGGTGCCAGACTCCCCTCACCTCGCCGTCGATCAGTAGCACCGGGTAGGTGCCGGCCTGGCCGGAGGACAGGGCACGGTGCCAGGCCGGACCCGGGTACAGCCGTTCCCGGGGCTGGGCGGCGATTGCGTATGCGTCGAAGTAGGGGAGGAGTAGCGCACCCTGCAACTCCTCTGTGGAGGCTGGGAAGTGCGTGTCTCCCGCCGCCACCCACGCCGGGGTGTCCTCCAACAGGACCTCCTCCACCTCGCCCTCCGCCGCGAGGCGAGTGAAGAGCGCGGTGGCCCATGAGGAAGGTGCCGCCAGCCATCTGGCGAAGTGGTGCGGGGTCGCCGGGCCGTAGGCGGTCAGGTAGCGGAGGGCCAGGCGTCGTAGGGCCTCCTCCCGGGGGAGCGGGGTGAAGTGCGGCGGGCGGGTGTACGTCACCTTGCGGCTGCGGTTCGGGCCGAAGCACAGGGCGCCGGACTGGCCCGCCCGGTGCAGGACCTGCCGCCAGCGCGGCCAGAGTTCCTGGAAGGCCGGCATCACCAGGTCGCCCGCCCAGGGGCCCGTGCGCGCCACCACCTCCTCGCTCAGCTCCTCCACCGTCAGGAACGTGTCTTCCAGAGCCTCCCCGATCGCCCTCACCACCTGTTCCGCCTGGTCCTCGGTGAGCCGGATGTCGGGCGGGAAGGTGTTCGGGCCGTCCGGGACCGCGGTCAGGGCCGCCGTCCACAGGGGGAGTTCGGCCGTCGGGAGCAGGTGGACCGTGCCGCGTGGGCCGTGGGTACGGACCAGGGACCCGTCCTCCCACAGGGCGGCTCTCACGTCCGCCCGGGTGAGGCCCTCGGTGCGTACTCCGATCGACAACTCCGCCGCCGACGGCACCTGCGCGTGCGCTCCGAGCATCGCTCCGGCCACCTCCGCGACGGTCGGCTCGGGCAGGAACTGGCGTCGGAGGCGCCGTGCGGAGGCCGCCCGCCAACTGATCCTCGAAGTCATGGCGTCGACGGTAGGACGGGGAGGGGGCAGGTTCCGTCCTAGATCGACGGTCATCATCTTCGCAATGGGTGTGATTGCGGGCATTTCGTCATCTAACACCCGCCCCCTTCGCAGAGTTTCCACATCGTTATCGCTACCGCTTCGCATCCCGTGTCAGCCTCACGTAAGTTCATGTCCAGGCAATTCGCGTGAGCAAAGCTGCGTGGACGTCACCGCGCAGTGGAGGGGGCTGCGCGGTGTCGTCCGCGTCCGGTCCGCGTCCGGTCCGCGTCCAATCCAGGCCCCTCCCGGGCCCCGTTCGCGTCAAGTCCGCGTTCCTCGTCGGATTAGCCCTTGAGGGGGATGTGAGGGGCATGGGGTCCGTGTCGCCCCTGTCGTGTCGAAACCTCCGCTTTATCGAGCGGGGGGCGTCGTTCCCCTGGGATTCCGTCGTGTTTCGGCCATGAACCACCTATGAATCATGCCTTGCCCGGTCATCACGGCGTCGCCGGACGACTCCGGAGAGTAGTTGTGGCGCGCCGATGTACGCGGCATCACTTACGAAGGGTTATGGTGGAAACCCCCCCTCGGGCCGGTCCGTCTCCCCCCCACGGACCGGCCCGTTTTTTGTGCCCACCCGCGGCCCCGCTCCCATCTCCACCCGAGCTCCACCCGGCACCCCACCCGAGGCTCCACCCGGCACCCCACCCACGGCTCCACTCGGCACCCCATCCGCGCCTCCACCCGGCTCCCCCACCCCCACCCCCACCCCCCACCCCCCCCCACCTGTGTCTCAGCTCACCCCGCTCAACGCCCCAGCCCCCGCAGGGGTAGGCTTCGCCGTCGTCGGGGACCGCACCGCACGGAGGGGCTGACAATCACGTGAACCTGCGCGACAAGCTGCGCGGCCTTCTGGTCAGGCTGTACGCACGCCGGGTGGAAGGTCACCTGGACCACGCTCAGGTGCCCAAGCACATCGGCGTCATCATGGACGGCAACCGGCGCTGGGCGAAGGCCGCGGGTTCCACCACCGAGCACGGCCACCGCGCCGGTGCCGACAAGATCGAGGAATTCCTCGGCTGGTGCACCGAGACCGACGTCGAGGTCGTCACCCTCTGGCTGCTGTCGACGGACAACCTCGACCGCCCCGCGGAGGAACTGGTCCCCCTCCTCGGCATCATCGAGGGCGTCGTGCGCACCCTCGCCGCCGACGGCCGCTGGCGTGTCCACCACGTCGGCACCCCCGACATCCTCCCCGACCATGTGCAGACCGCGCTGAAGGAGGCCGAGGAGGGCACCGCGCACGTCGACGGAATACTGGTCAACGTCGCCATCGGCTACGGCGGCCGCCAGGAGATCGCCGACGCCGTGCGCTCGATGCTCCTCGACGCGCAGGAGCGCGGCACCTCGATCGAGGACCTCGCCGACTCCGTCACCGTCGATCTGATCGGCCGCCACCTCTACACCGGCGCCCAGCCCGACCCCGACCTGGTCATCCGCACCAGCGGCGAACAGCGGCTGTCCGGATTCATGCTCTGGCAGACCGCCCACTCCGAGTACTACTTCTGCGACGTCTTCTGGCCGGCCTTCCGCAAGGTCGACTTCCTGCGCGCCCTGCGCGACTACGCCGCCCGTCACCGTCGTTACGGCGGCTGACACTCCCCGGGGCCCCTCAGGACACCCCACCGACTCCACCGTCCCCACGCGCCGTGCGACGCCCGCGCGCCGACGACGTGACGCCGTAACAAGGAGTTCACCGGCGCGCCGTCATATGCCGTGGCATGGTGGCGCACGTTAGAGGGCATAAGGCAAGCAGGTCGACGCCCGAACCACGGGTGTCGGATCTCAGCGGGCGGCACGGGGCCGTCCGCCCGGGAGGCCCTTTGCACCAGCCCGACCGTGCGGTCACGGCACGGAAGAAGCAGTGGGGGGCCGGTCCCCGGCCCGTGCATCGGGGCCGTCGACCGGTCGGGTTCGTCCCGCCCTCCCGGTCCAGCTTCCGCTCCGTCGCTCCCCGACCTCATCCGAGGGGGTACGTCCTTCCGTGGTGACCAGCACAAAGCGCCGTATGCCAGACCGGCGCACCTATGTTCTCGACACCAGCGTCCTGCTGGCCGACCCGAACGCCATGACCCGCTTCGAGGAGCACGAGGTCGTGCTCCCCATCGTCGTGGTCACGGAACTGGAGGCCAAGCGGCACCATCCCGAACTCGGCTACTTCGCCCGGCAGGCCCTGCGGCTGCTGGACGACTACCGGGTGAAGTTCGGTCGCCTCGACGCTCCCATCCCGATCGGGGAACTGGGCGGCACCGTCCGTGTCGAGCTCAACCACTCGGATCCCAGCGTGCTGCCGTCCGGCTACCGCCTGGGGGACAACGACTCACGCATCCTCGCGGTCGCCCGCAATCTCCAGGCCGAGGGGTTCGACGTCACCGTCGTCTCGAAGGATCTCCCGCTCAGGATCAAGGCGTCCTCGGTCGGTCTGCTCGCCGAGGAGTACCGGGCCGAACTCGCCATCACGGACGCCTCCGGCTGGACCGGAATGTCCGAACTGACGCTGCCCGGCGAACAGGTGGACGTCCTCTTCGAGGCCGGACACGTGTATGTGCCGGAGGCCGCGGAGCTGCCCGTGCACACCGGGCTCACGATCCAGTCGGAGCGCGGCAAGGCGCTCGGCCGGGTCACCCCGGAGGGCAACGTCCGGCTGGTGCGCGGCGACCGCGAGGCGTTCGGCATCAAGGGCCGCAGCGCCGAGCAGCGCATCGCGCTCGACCTGCTGCTCGACCCGGACGTCGGGATCGTGTCGATGGGCGGCAGGGCCGGCACCGGCAAGTCGGCGCTGGCGCTGTGCGCGGGCCTGGAGGCGGTCCTGGAGCGCCGTCAGCACCAGAAGGTGATGGTCTTCCGTCCGCTGTACGCGGTGGGCGGGCAGGAGCTGGGCTATCTGCCGGGCTCCGAGGCCGAGAAGATGAGCCCCTGGGCGCAGGCGGTCTTCGACACGCTGTCCTCGGTCACCAGCCGGGAGGTCATCGAGGAGATCACCGCCCGCGGCATGCTGGAGGTGCTGCCCCTGACGCACATCCGGGGCCGCTCCCTGCACGACGCCTTCGTGATCGTCGACGAGGCCCAGTCGCTGGAGCGCAACGTCCTGCTGACGGTGCTCTCCCGGATCGGCGCCAACTCACGGGTCGTTCTCACCCATGACGTGGCACAGCGGGACAATCTGCGCGTCGGCCGCTACGACGGTGTCGTCGCCGTCGTGGAGAAGCTGAAGGGGCATCCGCTCTTCGCGCACGTGACGCTGAACCGCTCCGAAAGGTCCCAGATCGCCGCGCTTGTGACCGAAATGCTGGAGGACGGGCAGATCTGATCCTGACGGCACAACTTCATATGCTTTGAGCAACACTTGGCGCCGTCCGGCAAAGGCTGTGAGCCTAGCCGGGCGGCGCCGGTACATGTGGGAGTTTCGCGAAACAACCTGGGTCCCGGCAGGTGTGAGCTTTCACACGTAACCCGGAATTGCCTTGCGGTGTCGGGGTGCGGCAGAGTCTCACTCCTGTCAGGCCCCGCATACGGCACACCTGTACCCGCACGGGTACGGAACCGCACGTGCACCACCTTCAACTCCATAGCGTCGCCGTATGCCGCCCGAGCTTCACGCGGCGCTCCCCCTCGGGGAGTTGCCCACCGGGCCCGCGCCTCCCGTGACCCCGCAGTTGGGAGGCCAGCGTCCAGGGGCACGATTGCGTCCGCCAGGGTCACCGAAGCGGGCGATGCTGGAAGGAAACCGTGTGAGCCGGATCTCGGTCCGGGGATTCGCAGTGGCCTCGGCCACGGCGGTCACCGCTGTCGGAAGCGTCGTCGGCGTTGCCTCGGGCAGTGTCGCGCAGCCCAACGACGCAGAGGCGACGGCGAGCGACGCGACGCTCCTCGCTGACATACCTGTGGGCCAGCAGGCCCAGGTGCAGACCGCGTACCTGGCGCAGCAGGCCGACGTCCAGGCCATCGTCGCCGACGAGGGCGCCAAGAAGGACGCCGAGGCGGCGGCCCGCAAGGCGGCCGCGGAGAGCGCGGTCGCGAAGAAGGAAGCCGCGGAGAAGGCCGCCAAGGAGCGCGCGGAGGCGAAGGCCAAGGCGAGCCGCAGCGCGGGTGACTTCCCCGTCCAGAGCTCCTACAGCATCTCGCAGATCCAGGCGATGGCCTCGCAGATGGTGCCGAGCGGCCAGTTCCAGTGCTTCAGCAACATCGTGAACCACGAGTCGAGCTGGAACTACCAGGCCGTCAACCCCTCCTCGGGCGCCTACGGTCTCTTCCAGGCGCTGCCCGCCGGCAAGTACGCCTCCGCGGGCGCCGACTGGCGCACCAACCCGGCCACCCAGATCAAGTGGGGGCTGAACTACATGA
>NZ_JAANNX010000050.1:0-38735 GCF_013363615.1 Streptomyces sp. CAI-85
TCGCCGGTGCGCTGGAGGAAGCCGGAGTCGGTGAGGAAGGCGACGGCCTTGCCGACGATGCCGGTGGTCGAGCCGGCGAGTCTGCGGGCGTCCTTGGTGGCGCCGGTGGCGCTGCGTCTGGCCCAGATCCGCCAGGCGGCTTCCAGGCCGGGCGCGTCGGTGGCCGGGTCGGTGTTCTCGCCCTGTTCCTCGGCGCGCTCCTCCAGCCGGCGGCAGGCCTGCCGGACGAAGGAGTCGACGCCGTTGACGCTGACCCGGCCGATGTAGCCGTCGTCGGCGAGGTCCTCGGGGCGGGGGAACGCCATGGCGGCGACGGCGAGGTGGGCGAGGCCGTGCAGGAAGCGGTCGCCGCCGTCGGCGGAGGCACGACGCGCGTAGTCGCCCATGCGGACGGCGAACACCGAGTCCTCGGCGGCGGTGACGGCCATGCCCGCGCGCGGGGACACCTCCAGCACGACGAGCCCCAGTCCGGCGGCGATCGCGTCGGCGAGCCGGGCGAACGCCGGGTCCTCGCGGTGGCGGCGCAGCAGGTCGGCGTACTCCTGGTCGCGGGCGGGCTGGAGCTTGGGCTGGAGCCCGAAGGCGACGAGCCGTGCCGCGTCGGCGGCGTCGGCGGGGGTGACGGCGGCGGGCGCGGGCGGCGCGGCGCCGTCCGGCTCACTCCACTCGGCCTGCTCGCTCACGGCGTGGACTCCTTGTGTTGCGCGGGGTGTTGCTCGGGCTGCGGTGCGGGACGGGAGTGTCCCGCGGCGGGGGCGGGAAGGTGTTCGGCTCCGCCCTCTCGGTGTGCCGGACGGTGTCTCATGCCGCCTCCGCCCGGTCGGCCGCCATCCCGGCGGAGTCGAGGAGGGCGGTGCCGACGATGAGGTCGGCGCCGCCGAACTCGGGGTCGTCCAGCTCGGTGCCGTCGTCCACGGCGAAGAGCAGCTTCTCCTCGCCCTGCCGGTAGGCGGTGCCGACGGCCGGGCTGGCGGCGTGCACGGCCAGCAGCGCGACCAGGTACGGCAGGTCGGTGTCACCGGTGGCCCTGGCCTCCTCCAGGAGGCCCGAGAGGCGGCGCGGGGCGTCGGCCGGGAGGTCGAGCAGCCGCTTGGCCGTGGCCAACTGCCGCTCGCTGAACCGGCTGTCGTCGGGCGTGGCGATGAGGTCGGGCTCGGGCATCTCCGCGCCGAGGTGCTCGCGCTCCACGGGCGGGGTCAGCAACAGGTCCACCAGGTCGCTCATACGGACGGCGGCCGGGGTGCGCAGACCGGTCCCGCGCGCGAAGAACGCGCCGGTGACCCGGGCCGCCTGCTCCAGCGGCAGCGGCAGGACGGGGGCGACGAGATGGCCGTAGAGGTCGATGCCGGAGGAGGTCATCGGCGTGGCGAACGCCTGGCGGTCCTGTTCGGCGCGGAACAGCGGGCCGGCCTCCAGGAGGCGGGACTGGAGCTGGGTGTGGCGGCGGATGCAGTCCTTGACGATGTCGACGAGTTCGGCGGCGCGGCGCTTGTTCTCGGCGTCCTCGATCTCGTCGCGGGCCTTGCGGATGTTGGTGAGGATCGCGTTCTCGTGGCGGTAGCGGTCGGCGACGTGGTCGAGGGCCTCGGCGATCATGTCGGGGACGGCGTTGAGCCAGTCCACCGCGCGGACGTTGCGGCGGGTGGCCTCCAGGGCCCGGCGCAGCGTCTCGGAGTACTGCACGGTCCGGTAGCGGGCCTGTTCGGCGGCGAGCTGGGCGTCGGCGAGGCGGCCGCGCCGGATGAGGACCTCCAGCTTGACCTCGGCGGCGATCTGGGCGCTGGTGACGTCGGTGTCGAGGGCGCCGACCAGGACGTTGACCGCCTCGTCGGTGGTGCGGAGGTAGACCGCGCCGCCGTAGCCGGGGACCTCCTCGATCAGCTTGAAGTCGTAGTCGCGGCGGACATAGGTGCCGTCCGCGGCGAAGGTGCCGTACATCGCGCGGAAGCCGCGGTCGACGCTGCCGACGTTGATCAGGTTCTCCAGGACCCAGCGGGCCACGCGCTCGTGCTCGGCGGCGGGGCGCCCGGGGGCCTGGGCGCCGATGCGGGGGACGAGGCGGGCGACGATCTGGTCGTGGTCGGCGCCGGTGTCGAAGTCCATGTTGAGCGTGACCAGGTCGATGGCGGCGAGGGCGATCTCCGCCATGCCGTACACCGAGTACTCGCCGGCCAGGTTGGCCTTGCGGGCGTCCAGGTCGTGGATCGGCGCCGTGCAGGCGAGCGCGCGCAGCCGACGCGCCAGCCCCTCGTCGGCGGCCGGGCCCGGAGCGGGGCGCGGCCCCGCGCTGAGCTGGGGCGGAACACGGTCCGTCGATGCTGGCGAAGTCACGGTGCACAGACTAGGTCCTCGGTCTGACATCGACCCAAACGACCAAAGATGCGACGGCCGTCACAAGGCCGGGTCAGCCCGCGTCGAGGTCGTCGCCGACCCGGCGCCGGTAGACCTCCACCACCCGCTCCAGGGAGTCGCCGAGGTACCCGCTCAGCAGCCGCTCGGCCTCCGCCTTGTCGCCCGCGGCGAGGGCCTGGAGGATCTGCCGGTTGCGGGCGAGGTAGGGCTCGTGCAGCCGGCGCGGGTCGTCGACGACGTGGAAGGCGAGCCGCAGCTCGGCGAAGACACTGCGCATCAGTTCGTCGGTGCGCTCGCTGCCCGCGAGGGCGACCAGGGCGCGGTGGAAGTGGATGTTGGCGGTGCCCAGCGTCTTCCAGTCACCTTCGCGCGTGGCCCGCATCCCCTCCTCGACGGCATCCGCCAGCCCGTCGAGACCGTACGGCGGCTCCCCCAGGCCGCGGACCACGGCGCACTCGACGAGCGCGCGCGTGCGGTAGATGTCCTCGACGTCCTCGATGGTCAGGACCCGGACGAAGACGCCCCGGTTCAGCTCGTGGACGAGCAGGCGTTCGTGCGTGAGCAGCCGGAACGCCTCGCGGAGGGTGTTGCGGGAGACGCCGAGCGCCCCGCCGATGCTGTCCTCCGACAGCCGGGTCCCGGGCGGGAAGTAGCCCTCGGCGATCCGGCTCCTGAGGATGTCCGCCACCCGTTCGGCCGTGCTGGTGCGGCCCAGGAGGGCGCGGTCGTCGGCCAGTCCCGCGAGCTGCTCTGCCATGCCCGGAATTCAAGCGCAGACGCGAGAGCGAAACAACACGGGTATTGAAGGATCGTTCAACGATCCTCTACCTTGCTGGAAACAGGCACGGCTCAGCACCGCACCCTCCGTCACCCTTCTGCGAGGTGCCCATGAGCACGACCCCTCCCCCGCAAGCCCCCACCACGACCCCGCGTCCGGCGGCCGAGCACGGCCCCGACGACGACCGGGCGTTCGGCTGGCTGCGCGCCCTCGGCCCGCGCGGCCGCCGCGCCTTCGCCGGCGCGTTCGGCGGCTACGCCCTCGACTCCTACGACTACTTCACGCTGCCGCTGAGCATGGTCGCGCTGGCCGCGTACTTCGGCCTCGACAGCGGCCAGACCGGACTGTTCACGACGGTCACCCTGGTCGTCTCGGCGGTCGGCGGGGCCGGCGCGGGCGTCCTGGCCGACCGGATCGGCCGGGTCAGGGCCCTGATGATCACGGTGATCACCTATGCCGTGTTCACCGTGGCCTGCGGCTTCGCCCCGAACTACGAGACGCTGCTGGTCTTCCGCGCCCTCCAGGGGCTCGGTTTCGGCGGCGAGTGGGCGGTCGGCGCGATCCTGGTCGCCGAGTACGCGAGCCCGAGGCACCGGGGCCGCACCCTGGGCGCGGTGCAGAGTTCCTGGGCCGTCGGCTGGGGCCTCGCGGTGATCGTGTACACGCTGGTCTTCTCGGTCTTCGGCGACGACCTGGCCTGGCGCGTGATGTTCTGGACGGGCGCCCTGCCCGCGCTGCTCGTGGTGTGGATGCGTCGCCGGGTCGCGGACGCCCCGCGGGCCGCCGCCGTACGGGAGCGGCACACCGGCAAGGGCACGTTCACGGCGATCTTCCGGGGCCGGCTGCTGCGGACGACGTTCTTCGCCGCGCTGCTGTCCACAGGCGTCCAGGGCGGCTACTACACGCTGGCGACCTGGGTGCCGACGTATCTGAAGTCGGAGCGCGGCCTGTCCGTGGTCGGCACCGGCGGCTATCTGACGCTGCTGATCTCGGGCGCGTTCCTCGGCTATCTGACCGGCGGCCATCTCACCGACCGGCTGGGCCGGCGCCGCAACATCTGGCTCTTCGCCCTGCTGTCGGCCGTCTGCATCCTGGCGTACGCCAACATCCCGGACGGCGCGAACACCCTGCTGCTGGTGCTGGGCTTCCCGCTCGGGTTCTGCATGTCGGCCATCTTCAGCGGCTTCGGCTCCTATCTGAGCGAGCTGTACCCGACGGCCGTGCGCGGCACTGGGCAGGGCTTCACGTACAACACCGGGCGCGCCGTGGGCGCCGTCTTCCCCACCACGGTCGGCTTCCTGGCCGACGGCTGGGGCGTGGGCGGCGCGCTGGTCTTCGGCGCGATCGGCTACGGGATCGCCGCCCTGGCGCTGCTGGGGCTGCCGGAGACGCGCGGGAAGGAGCTGGAGTGAACCAGGAGGCGAACCGGGTGAGCCAGGGGGACCGCCCCCTGGCCTCGGCCGACCCGTACGCGCACGCGTGGAGCCCCGCGACCGCCCGGGCCCTGTTCCGGGCGGGCCTCGCGGGTCCCACCGCCGGGGTGGCCGCGGGCCACACCCAGGCCAACCTGATCGCGGTGCCCGCCGACTGGGCGTACGAGACGCTGCTGTTCTGCCAGCGCAATCCGAAGCCGTGTCCGGTGCTCGACGTCACCGACGCCGGGTCCTGGACGACCGTGCTGGCCGAGGGCGCCGACCTGCGCACCGATCTGCCGCGCTACCGGGTGTGGGAGGACGGTGAGCTGGTCGACGAGCCGACCGACGCGCGCGCGTACTGGCGCGACGACCTGGTGGCGTTCCTGATCGGATGCAGCTTCACCTTCGAGTGGGCGCTGTCCGGGGCGGGCGTCCCGCTGCGCCACATCGAGCAGGGCCGCAACGTCCCGATGTACGTGACGAACCGTCAGTGCCGCCCGGCGGGACGGCTGCGCGGGCCGATGGTGGTCTCGATGCGTCCGGTTCCGCCGCGCCGTCTGGCGGCCGCCATCCGGGAGAGCGGGCTGCTGCCCGCGGTGCACGGCAGCCCCGTACACTGCGGCGATCCGTCGGGCCTCGGCATCGACGACCTCGGGCGGCCCGACTTCGGGGATCCGGTGGACACCGAGCCGGACGACATCCCGGTGTTCTGGGCGTGCGGAGTGACCCCGCAGGCCGCGGTGGCGGCCTCGCGCCCGCCGTTCGCCCTCACGCACGCACCGGGGCAGATGTTCCTCACCGACGCCCGCGACGAGCAGTACCGCGTGGCCTGAGCAGGAGACACTTGGATTCCATGAGCACCATCGATCTGAACGCCGATCTCGGCGAGGGCTTCGGCCGCTGGCGGCTCACCGACGACGAGGAGCTGTTGTCGGTCGTGACCAGCGCCAATGTGGCCTGCGGTTTCCACGCCGGGGACGCGGCCACCATGCGGCGGGTGTGCGTCCTGGCGGCCGAGCGCGGCGTGACGATCGGCGCGCAGGTCTCCTATCAGGACCTGGCCGGTTTCGGGCGGCGCGCGATGGACGTGCCGTCCGCCGAACTGGCCGCCGAGGTGGCCTACCAGATCGGCGCCCTGGAGGTCTTCGCACGGGCGGCGGGCGCACGCGTGGCGTACGTCAAGCCGCACGGCGCGCTCTACAACCGGGTCGTGCACGACGAGGAGCAGGCCGCCGCGGTGATCGAGGGGGTGCTGCTCGCCGGTGCCGGGCTGCCGGTGCTGGGGCCGCCCGGCTCGCGGCTGCTGGCGCTGGCCGTGCAGGCGGGCCTCGCGGCCGTCCCGGAGGCGTTCGCGGACCGCGCCTACACCGAGCACGGCACCCTGGTGCCGCGCTCCGAGGAGGACGCGGTGGTCACCGACCCGGACAGGGTGGTGGAGCGGTCGGTGCGGCTGGCCCACTCCGGGACGGTCGACTCCCGCGCGGGCGCGTCCATCGAGGTACGCGCGCGTTCCCTGTGCCTGCACGGCGACACGCCCGGCGCGGTGGAACTGGCCCGCCGGGTCCGGCGCCGGCTGGAGGAGTCCGGGGTGCGGCTGGAGGCGTTCGCATGAGCAGACGCGTCCTGCCCGTCGGCGACGACGCCCTGGTCGTCGAGCTGACGTCGGGCGCGGAGGCCGAGGCGCTGCACGCGGAGCTGCTGCGGCGCCGCGCGGCGGGCCTGCTCACCGTCCGCGAGATCGTCCCGGCCGCCCGTACGGTCCTGCTGGACGGCCTGGCCGACCCGGTCCGCTGGATCGCCGAGCTGACCACGGCCGAGATCCCGCCCGCCCCGGCGCGGGCGGGCGAGGTGGTCGAACTGCCGGTGCGCTACGACGGCCCCGACCTGGCGGACGTCGCCGCGCACTGGGGTGTCGGCGAGGAGGAGGTGGTCCGGATCCACGCGGGCGTCGAGTTCCGGGTCGCGTTCTGCGGGTTCGCGCCCGGCTTCGGCTATCTCACCGGCCTGCCCGAGCGCTACGACGTCCCGCGCCGGGCCACACCGCGCACCTCGGTGCCGGCGGGCGCGGTGGCGCTGGCGGGGCCGTACACGGGCGTGTACCCGCGGTCGTCGCCGGGCGGCTGGCAGTTGATCGGTACGACGGACGCGGTGCTGTGGGACCACACGCGTGTGCCGGCCGCCCTGCTGTCGCCGGGCACGCGCGTGCGGTTCGTTCCCACGGCGCGCCCCGGGGCGGCGGGCGGCGGAGGGGCGGCAGGCGGCGGAGGGGCGGCCGGATGAGCGACCGCGCGCTGTCCGTCGTCCGCGCGGGGGCCCTGACCACCGTGCAGGACCGGGGGCGGCCCGGCCACGCCCATCTCGGGGTGTCCCGTTCCGGTGCGCTGGACGCCCCGGCGGCGGCCCTGGTGAACCGGCTGGTGGGCAATCCGCCCGACGCGGCCGTCCTGGAGACCACCCTGAACGGCTGTGCCCTCAGGCCGCGCTGTGCCGTGACGGTGGCGGTCGGCGGGGCGCCCTGCCCGGTCCGGGTGAACGGCCGCCCGGCGCCCTGGGGCGCGCCCGTGCGGGTGCCCGCCGGGGCGGTGCTGGACGTCGGGACCGCCGTCCTCGGGCTGCGCACGTACGTCGCCGTGGGCGGCGGTGTCGTGGTCGAACCGGTCCTCGGCAGCCGCTCGACCGACCTGCTCTCGGGCCTCGGTCCGGTGCCCCTGACGGACGGCACGGTCCTGCCGCTGGGTGCCGAGCCCGCCGGGCACACGCGTGTGGACGTCGCCCCGCAGCCCGCTCCCCCGGCCGAACTCGTCCTGCGGGTCACCCTCGGCCCGCGCGAGGACTGGTTCACCGCGGCGGCGGTGCGCGCGTTCACCTCGCGCGCGTACCGCGTGTCCCCGGCGAGCAACCGCATCGGGCTGCGCACGGAGGGACCCGCCCTGGAGCGGGCCCTGACCGGGGAGCTGGCCAGCGAGGGCATGGTCCTGGGCGCCGTCCAGGTGCCGCCGGACGGCAGACCGGTGGTCTTCCTGGCCGACCATCCGACCACCGGGGGCTACCCGGTGATCGGGGTCGTCCGCCCGGCCGACCTCCCAGCCGCCGCCCAGGCCGTCCCGGGCACCCCGGTCCGCTTCCTGGCGGTACGGCGCCGCTGACGTCCCGTACGGCCTCAGGCGGCGTCCGGGCGCGGCTCGCCCGCCGAGAGCGCGGCCAGCGCGGCGGACACGGCGGCGGTGGCCCGCAGGTCGAGCCGGGCGCTGGTGCCGCGGGCGCGGTGCCGCAGTTCGTCGGCGGCCAGGGTGAGCAACTGCGGCAGCAGGTCGGTGCAGCGCCGGGCCACCCAGCCGGTGCCGGCGGTCGCCAGCCACCACAGGCTCGCCGACCTGGTGGGCACCGGGAACTCCGGCTCCGCCGCGGGCGCCGTCCCGGTGGCGAGGCCGGCCTGCGCGAGCCGCGCGTGGAAACGCAGGGCCAGTTGCCGGTGGCCCCGTTCGCCGGGATGGAGCCGGTCGGCGCTCCACATCGCCCGATCGGTGAGCCAGGCGCCCTCCGCGGCGTGCAGATGGACGGCGCCGTGGCGGTCGGACAGGGCGTGGACGACCGTGTTGACCGCGCGCTGCCGCCGGGCCAGCGGACGGGCGAGCGCCCCCGGCAGCCCGAGCATGGCGCCGGGATCGGGCAGACACGCGGTGAGCAGCACCGCGCCCTGCCCGGTGAACGCCCCGTACACCGTGTCGAGCCGGGCGGCCACGGCGTGGATGTCGAAGGTGCAGCGCAGGGTGTCGTTGACGCCGACGACGACCGAGACCAGGTCGGGCCGCAGCTCCAGCCCGGCCGGGAGCTGCCGGTCCAGCACGTCCCGCGTCTGCGCGCCGCTCACGGCGAGGTTGGTGAACACCACGGACTCCCCGGCGGACGGGTCGGCGAGCCCGCCGGCGAGCAGCGCGGCCCAGCCCCGCCACCCGCCCTCCGCCACGGGATCGCCCACCCCTTCGGTGAGCGAGTCCCCGAGGGCGACGAACCGCACGGTTCTCATCCGCGCCCTCCGAAGACCGGCTCGCCCACCGTCGTCGCCGTCGGCACCGTCGGCACTGTCGTCGCCGTCGGCACCGCCGCCTCGTGCGCCGTCAGAAACGCCTCCACCGCCGTCCCCCACCCGAAGCGCTCCGCACGCGCGCGTGCGGCCTCGCGGCGGGCCGGCTCCGGGCGGGCCAGGAGGCTCTGCACCGCGTCGGCGAACGCCTCGCCGCGGTCGACGGCTACGGCTCCCGCGGTCCCGATGACCTCGGGCAGGGCGGAGGAGGCGCTGACGACGACCGGGGTCCCGCAGGCCATCGCCTCCAGGGCGGCCAGTCCGAACGTCTCCGCCGGCCCCGGCGCCAGGCAGACGTCGGCGGACGCCTGGAGCGCGCCCAGGGCGCCCCGGTCGGAGACGTGCCCGAGGAACGTCACCGGCAGGCCCCGCTCCCGCGCCCGCTGTTCGAGCCGGGCGCGCAGCGGCCCGTCCCCGGCGACGACCAGCCGGGCGGACACCCCGCGCCGTACCAGCGCCGCCAGGGCGTCCAGGGCCGTCACGGGCCGCTTCTCCACGGACAGCCGGGTGCAGGTCACCAGCAGCACCTCGTCCTCGCGCGCGTGGCGGGCGCGCAGCCCGGCGTCGTACAGCGCGGGGTGCCGTTCGTCGAGGTCGACGCCGAGCGGGGCCCGGACGACGTTGCGGGCGCCGATCCGCACGAACTCCCGTTCGGCGAACTCGGTCGTGCAGACCACGCGCGCGTACGTGTGCGCCGTACGGATGTTGAGCGCGTCGGCGGTCCGGCGGGCGGCCGCCTCCGGGAGGCCCCAGGTGCGCAGCACGCCGTCGGCGGTCTCGTGGGAGACCATCACCGCGGGCACCCGCGCGCGCCGCGCCCACCGCCCGGTCCACCGCAGGGTCGTACGGTCGGAGACCTCCAGGCGGTCCGGCGCGAGGTCCTCCAGGAGGCGGGCCACGCGCCGTCTGTCGGTGAGGACGCGGTACCCGCCGGTGCCCGGCAGCAGCGGCCCTGGCAGGGTGATCACCCGGCCCTGCTCGGTCTCCCGGTCGCTCGCGCGCTCGCCCGGCACGATCAGGACGGGCTCGTGGCCCGCCGCCCGGTACCCCTTGCCCAGCTCGCGCAGCGCGGTGCGCAGTCCGCCCGAGGCGGGTGCCACGAAGTTGGCGAGCCGTACGATCCGCAGCCCCTCGCCCCGCGCCCCGGCGCCGCCCGGCACGCGCCCCGCGCTCACGCGGCCACCGCCGGGCGGCGGGCGGTGAGCACGTCCGCGTAGTGGCCGAGCAGTTGGTCGCCGACGGCGGCCCAGGTACGGCCCTCGACGGCCGCCCGCCCGGCGGCCCCGTACGCCGTCCGCAGCGCGGGGTCTACGGCCAGCGCGGCGACCGCGTCCCGGACCGCGTCGGCGTCGCGCGGCGGGACGAGCAGGCCGGTACGGCCGTGCGCGACCAGGTCCAGGGGGCCGCCGGCGGCGGGCGCGACGACCGGCACCCCGCTGGCCATGGCCTCCTGCACGGTCTGGCAGAACGTCTCGAAGGGGCCGGTGTGCGCGAAGACGTCCAGCGAGGCGAAGATCCGGGCGAGGTCGTCGCCCGTGCGGCGGCCGAGGAGGACCGCGCCGGGCAGCACCTCCGGGAGCTGCGGCGCGCTGGGCCCGTCACCCACCACCACGACCCGGACGCCGGGCAGTCCGCAGACCCCGGACAGCAGTTCGACCTGCTTCTCGGGGGCGAGGCGGCCGACGTAGCCGACGATCAGTTCGCCGTTCGGGGCGAGTGCGCGGCGCAGGGCCTCGTCGCGGCGGTCGGGGCGGAAGCGCTCGGTGTCCACGCCGCGCCGCCAGAGCTTCACCCGGGGCACGCCGTGGGTCTCCAGGTCGTGCAGGGCGGCGCTGGACGGGGCGAGGGTGAGGTCGGCGGCGGCGTGGACGGACCGGATGCGCCGCCAGGCGGCCGCCTCGCCCGCGTGCACATAGGTGCGGGCGTAGCCGGCCAGGTCGGTCTGGTAGACGGCGACGGCGGGGATGCCGAGCCGGGCGGCGGCGGCCATCCCGCGGACGCCGAGGACGAAGGGGCCGGCCAGGTGCACGAGGTCGGCCCGGTGGTCGGCGATCGCGGCGGCGACGCGTCTGCTGGGCAGGGCGACACGCACCTGGGGGTAGCCCGGGAGGGGAAGGGAGGGGACACGGACGACGGGGCAGGGCGCGAGGGCGTCCGGCCCGGTGCCGGCGGCGGTGGCCGGCGCGACGACGAGCGGGGAGTGACCGCGGTCCACGAGGTGCCGGGCGGTCTGGAGCGCGCAGTGGGCCACGCCGTTCACGTCGGGGGGAAAGGATTCGGTCACGATGACGACACGCATACGGGTGTTCTCGCCGGGCTGGACGTGCCCGCGTCAACGTGGATCTTTCCGGACGCCGAACGTCCCATGAGCGTTGCGCTGCGCCCCCGGGCAGGTCGGACGGTGTCCATGCGCGCCCGACTCGCCGGCCATCCCGTGTTCACCCGGGCCGCCCAGGTGAACACGGGATCACGCCGGTCTCATGCGCGGGCCGGTCTCACGCGCACGCCGATCGCATGCACGCGCCGGTCTCACACGCGCGCCAGTCACACGCGCGCGCCGGTCACACGGCCGACGCCGGGTCCGGTCCGATCCTGCTGCGTACGGCCGTCTGGACCTCCGCCTCCTCGGCGGGGTCGGCGGCGAGCCGGCGAAGGCGCTCCACGACGCGCGCGTCACCGGTCTCGGCGTGCCGGGCGGCGATCTCTCGGGTGGCCTCCTCGCAGTCCCACAGGCATTCGACGGCGAAGCCGGTGGCGAAGGAGGGGTCGGTGGCGGCGAGCGCGCGGGCGCAGCGGCCCCGTAGGTGGGAGGAGGCCGTCTCGCGGTAGATGTGGCGCAGGACGGGTGCGGCGCAGACGATGCCGAGGCGTCCGGCGCCGTCGACGAGGGTCCACAGGGTGGGGGCGTCGGGGCCCTCGCCGCGTACGGCGTCGCGCAGGGCGCCGAGGACGAGGTCGCTGTCCCGGGTGCCGCCGCGGCAGGCGAGCACGCGTCCGGCGGCGGCGCCGAGGGCGTCGGGCCGGCGGGCCCAGCCGCGGGCCCGCTCGACGGCGGCGGGGCCGCTCATGCGCTCGAAGGCGTCGACGGCCGCCTCGACGACGGTGGTGCCGCCGGTGGCCGCGGCCCGCTCGATGAGGGCGAGCGCCTCGGGGTCGTTGCGGTCGGCGAGGTAGCGCAGGGCGGTGCAGCGGGCGCCGTCGGTGCCGTCCAGGGCGGCCCGCACGATCTCCGGGCGGTCCTCGGGGCCGGCCACGGCGCTCAGGCAGCGGGCGGCGGGCACATGGAGCGCGGCACCGCGCTCGACGCCCTGCTGGGCCCATTCGAGGACCGCGCTCACGCTCCAGCCGGGCCGGGGCCCGCCGGGACTCATCTGGCGTTGCCAGCGGTCGAAGCAGCCGGCCTCGTGGGCGGCACGCACGCGTGTGGAGACGTGCGGGCGGGGATCGTCGGCCCACAGCCGCCAGGGCCGTGGCTCGAAGGCGTCCCGGACGACGGTGGCCAGCTCGGCCTCGCCCTCGGGGTCGGTGGCGAAGCGGGCGAGCACCGGCTCGGCGAGGGCGCGCAGGCCCGCGTCGTCGTCGCGCAGCGCGAGTTCGTCCAGCGCCCAGGCCCAGTTGGAGCCGGAGGCGGCGTATCTGCGCAGCAGGTTCAGGGCGTCCTGCCTGCCGTAGGAGGCGAGGTGGCCGAGGACGGCCAGAGCCAGGCCGGTGCGTGACTCGTCGGTGTCGAAGACGTCCTCGACGTCGAAGAGGTGTGCCTCGATCTCGTCGAGTCCGCCGTCGAGGTCGAGGCAGAGCCGGGCGTAGTAGAGGGAGCGGTTCTCCACCTGCCAGTCGTGGCGGGGATCGCGCAGCACGCAGTGGTGCAGGGCCGCGAGCGCTTCGGCTCGCGGGGCGGTGAGCGCGTGCAGCGTGCCGTCGCCGCGGCCCCTCTGGAGGAGGCCGAGCAGCGTACCGCTGGGCGCTATGACCGGATCGAACATGGGAAACAGCCTCACATCAAGCGTCGACGCAACCGGGGACGTGCACTACCTGGCCGCGTGACAACACGTCGGGGCGCCCGCCGTTTCCTGCTTGCTGTAGACCATCTTCCTCTGCCTCTCGTCGGTGGCCCATGCGGACCGCGTCACGGCCCGCGCGGTGCGGCAACACCTGCCCAGCCATCGCGTCCGTGAATCACGTCGTCATGATGGCCCGGCTCTTCCACCTGCCGCGACCGAAATTTCCGGCGGCCTGGTACCGCCTCCCCCGTATATGTCGTGTTCTCTGCGTTTTAGCTGGTCAGGACAATCCTGGCAGCCACTCGGGGCCGTCGGCTCATCGAGTGTCGAACAGTTCGAGCAGATCGGTTCTGGCGAACATCCGGGCCGTGTCGACGGCCGACGGAGTGCCGGCTTCCGGATCGGCTCCGGCCGCGAGCAGGACCTCGGTCACCTCGGTCTCGCCCTTGAAGGCGGCTCCGGCGAGCGGGGTCTGGCCGCGGTCGTTGATCCGGTCGGCCTCGGCGCCGCGGGCCAGCAGGGCCCGGACCGCGTCGGCGTGGCCGTGGTAGGCGGCGAGCATCAGGAGCGAGTCGCCGCGGTCGTTGGTGAGATTGGCCGGAACGCCCGCGTCGACGTAGCTCACGAGGTCCTCGGTCCGGCCCTGCCGGGCCAGATCGAAGATCTTGGTCGCCAGCTCCACGACCTCGGGGTCGGGGGCTTCTGTCATCGGCCTGGACCGCCTCTCGCTACAACCGTTCAGGTGAATCGCCAGCGTACTGGCTCGTCGCGCACATGGCCGGTGGCCTCCGAGGCAAAGATCACGAAGAGACCCGTTCGACGCAATTGTCCAGCTCAGGCGGCCCAGCGGACCTTACGCCACCTGGGGTAAATCAGCGACATTTCACCCAGTTGCACCTTTTATCGTATAGATACATCCTGTGATCCTGGAAGTACTCATGGTGACTGTCCCCCCGAACCAGGAGATCCCCAATGATCCTCTCCATCTCAGGCGTGGTCCTGCTCGGCATCATCGTCTTCCTGTTCTTCCGCAAGGACGGGCTCAAGGCGTCGCACGCCTGCGTCTCGGCGCTGTTCGGCTTCTATCTGGCGAGCACGGCCATCGCACCGAGCATCAAGGCGGGCGGCGAGAGCCTCGCGAGCCTCCTGGGCGGCATCAAGTTCTGAGCCGGGCCGGCCGCTCGGCCGGCCCGCCGATCGTCCCTTCCGTACGCACTTCCAGGAGACAGCAGTGGCCCGGCGCCCCCTCCCCCGCATTCTGAGCACAGGCAGCGCGCAGATCGCCCGGAGCCGGGAGCTGGCCCGGACGGCGGCCGACAGCGCCACCGACGTTCTCCATCCACTGATCACGCTCACCCGCGGTATGCGCCGGCTGGCCTCGGCCGGCCGGCGCAAGTGGGCCGAGACCCCCAAGGACAAGCGCGGGCCGCTGCTGTTCCTGGTGGCCTCGGTGATCCTGGTCGTGGCACTGATGCCGTACGGACCGCTGCTCGCCGTCATCACCCTGATGGCGGCGGCGGCCTGGCAGGGCCGGGACCGCACCCCACCGGCTCCCGAAGGCCCCGACGAGTCGCAGACCCAGCGGCTCCAGTCGCTGTACGAGGCCCTGGTCCCGTACTTCTCGACGGCCGAGGACCCTTCTCCCCTGTACGCGCACGGCGGCGAGTGGGAGAAGGTCTTCCCGGCCCACGAGTTCGACGGTTCGGGCCGCTTCTCCCATCTGGTGATCCGCTACCCGGCCTACTTCCCGGACGGCGAGGCCGAACCCCGCGCGCGGATCGAGCAGTTGCTGACCGCGAAGGCGGGCCGCGGCCGCGAGTACCTGTTCGCCTGGGAGGAGGAGGGCAACGAACTCACCGTCGACGTCCTCGCCCCGCTCCCCACCGACATCGCCGCCCAGCCCTTCGTCACCGCCCCCGGCGAGACCGTCCTGGGCTTCACCGACCCCTCGCGGGTCCAGCGCACGCTCCCCCTCACCCACGGCGACGAGCGGCGCGACGTCCCCCCGGTGGTCTGGCGCACCGGCGTCCGCTCCACCGAGCCGCATCTGCTGGCCGTCGGCCAGCCCGGCAGCGGCACCTCCTCCCTGCTGCGCTCCCTCGCGCTCCAGGCCCTCCGGCACGGCGACGTCCTGATCGTCGACGGCGGCGGCACCGGCGAGTACGGCTGCTTCGCCGGCCGGGAGGGCGTCCTGGGCATCGAGACCGACCCCGCCGGGGCGACGGCCGGTCTGGAGTGGGCGGCGCACGAGACGGAGCGCCGGCTGATCGCCGCGAACCGGGCCCGCCAGGACGGTGACCCGCCGCCGGCGGACACCAGGCGCCCGCTGTGGATCCTCCTCGACCGCCCCTCCGTCTTCACCCACCTCGCCGAGGCGAACGGCCGCCGGGACCCGCAGGCCCTCCTCCAGGTCCCGCTGCGGCACGGCCGGGCGGTCGCCGTGACGGTGGTCGTCGCCGAGCAGTTCGACTGCCTGGACCTCCTGGCCGACGCCGTACGGCAGCACACACGCGCGCGTGTCGTCCTCGGGCCCGCCTCCGTCGCCCGGCTGACGGCCGTCCTCGGGGCGCCCCCGCACACCACCCCCGTCGACCAGGTCCCCCCGGGGCGCGGCTACGCCCGGCTGGGCACGGGAGCGGTGCACCGGCTCCAGGTCCCGGCGACCCCGGACCCCTACGACGACGCCACCAGCGACACGCACCGGCAGGCGGTGCTGGAGCTGCTGCCGCCGCGCACCACGGCACCGCAGGCGGAGCCGGCTCCGGAGACCCCGGAGACGCCGGAGCCCACGAAGACCCCCGTCCTGACGAAGACGCTCCCGGCGCCGATCGAGGCGGCGGTCGCCGAATAGCCGGAACCCGAGGAGCCGATGAGGGTGGGCCGGTCCGCAAAGGACCGGCCCACCCTCACGCATACGCCACGCAGCGCACGCGCCCTCACGCCACGAACGTCCGCGGCCCCTCGCCGCCCGCCGTCCCGCCGCTCTCCACGATCCGGGCCGCCGCGGCCAGCCGGGCCGCCGCCTCCTCGGCCACCGCGCCCCCCACGGTGAACGGCAGCCGCACGAACCCCTCGAACGCGCCGTCCACCCCGAACCGCGGCCCGGACGGCACCCTGACCCCGACCCGCTCCCCCGCCTCGGCGAGCCGCGACCCGGACAGGCCGCCGGCCCGCACCCACAGCGTCAGACCGCCCTGGGGCACCACGAACTCCCAGTCCGGCAGCGCCCGCCGTACCGCGGCGACCAGCGCGTCCCGGTTGTCCCGGGCCTGGCCGCGGCGCAGTTCGACGGCGTGCTCCCAGCCGCCGGTGCCGAAGAGCCAGTTGACCGCGAGCTGCTCCAGCACGGGGGTACCGAGGTCGGCGTAGGCGCGGGCCGCGACCAGGCTGCGGATGACGTCCGGGGCGGCCCGGACCCAGCCGATGCGCATGCCGGCCCAGAACGCCTTGCTGGCCGACCCGACCGTGATCACCGTGGACCCTGCGGGGTCGAACCCGCACACCGGCCGGGGCAGTTCGAGGTCGTCGTCGAGCCACAGCTCGCTCATCGTCTCGTCCGCGACCAGCACGGTGCCCGCGGAGCGCGCCGCCTCGACGAGCCGACGCCGCTGGTCCTCGTCGGCGAGGGCGCCGGTCGGGTTGTGGAAGTCGGCCACGACGTACGCGATGCGCGGCGCGGCCTCCCGCAGCACCTGGCGCCAGCGGTCCATGTCCCACCCGGCGAGCCCCTCGGCCATCGCGACGGGCACCAGCCGGGCGCCCGCCTCCCGCATCAACTGGAGGATGTTGGCGTACGACGGCGACTCGACGGCGATGCGTTCGCCGCGTCCGCCGAAGAGATGGCAGATGGCGTCGATCGCGCCCATCGCGCCGGTGGTGACCATGATCTGCTCGGGCATGGTCGGGATGCCGCGCGCGGTGTACCGGTCGGCGATCATCGCGCGCAGCGCGGGCAGCCCGGCCGGGTAGTCGCCGTGCGTGTGGGCGTACGGCGGCAGTTCCTCCAGGGCCCCCTGGACGGCGCGGGTGAGCCAGGGCTCGGGGGCGGGCAGGGCCGCGCAGCCGAGGTCGATCATCGAGCCGAGGGCCTCGGGAGGGAGGGGTTCCAGACCGCGCGCGGGGAGCGGATTGCCCGCCGGTACGGCCGTCCAGCTCCCGGCGCCGCGCCGGGACTCCAGGAAGCCCTCGGCGCGCAGCGCCTCGTAGGCGGCGGCGACGGTGGTGCGGCTGACGGAGAGGGCGAGGGCGAGTTCGCGTTCGGCGGGCAGCCGGGCGGCCACCGGGACACGGCCCTCCAGGACGAGGAGCCGGACGCCGTCGGCGAGGGCGCGGTAGGCGGGCGGACGGCGCGTGCCCGGTCCGGCCGGGCGGTCCTGCTGGGAGGTGAGCAGCCGGGCGAGCTGCGCGGCCCCCACCGCGGAGGTCCACTGCGCCATGGATATCAGTCCACCTTCCCCGAATTGGCCATGGATGAGGATTCAGTACACGCCACAGAGTGTCACGGGTCAGTCCACTTCCACCACAGGGGGGTACCACGTGCCAGGCAGGGGACGTCTCTCACGCCGGCTGGTCCAGCTCTACGCCGGACTCGCGCTCTACGGCGCCAGCTCGGCGCTGCTCGTCGAAGCGGGGCTGGGTCTCGAACCCTGGAACGTGCTCCACCAGGGGCTGGCCGAACTGACCGGTCTGACGATCGGGGCCGTCTCGATCGTGGTGGGCGCGGCGGTGCTGCTGCTGTGGATCCCGCTGCGCCAGCGCCCGGGGCTGGGCACGGTCTCCAACGTCTTCGTGGTCGGCCTCGCGATGGACGGCGCGCTGGCCCTGCTCCCCGAGGCGCACTCCCTGGCCGTCCGGGTCCCGCTGCTGGTGGCCGGTGTCGTGCTCAACGGGGCGGCCACCGGTCTGTACATCGCCGCCGCCTTCGGGCCGGGCCCGCGCGACGGGCTGATGACCGGGCTGCACCGGCGCACCGGCCGCTCGATCCGGCTGATGCGTACGGCGGTGGAGGTGGCGGTCGTCGTCACCGGCTTCCTGCTGGGCGGCACGATCGGGATCGGGACGCTGCTGTACGCGGTGTCGATCGGCCCGCTGGCGCAGTTCTTCCTGCGGATGTTCGCCGTTCCGACGGCATCGCGCGGCAGCGCGGTCGTTGCCACCGGGTCACCCCGTGGGGCGATACTGCGTCCGTGACGACCCTCATACGCCACCCGTACCTCGACCATCCGGGCCCCCTCGCGTTCGCGCACCGCGGCGGTGCCGCCGACGGTCTGGAGAACACGACGGCGCAGTTCCGGCGCGCGGTCGAGGCGGGCTACCGCTACATCGAGACCGACGTGCACACCACCCGGGACGGCAAGCTGGTCGCCTTCCACGACGCGACGCTGGACCGGGTGACCGACGGCGCGGGCCGGATCGCCGATCTGCCCTGGGCGGACGTACGGCACGCGCGTGTGCGGGGCGAGGAGCCGGTGCCGCTCTTCGAGGAGCTGCTCGAGACCTTCCCCGAGGTGCGCTGGAACGTCGACGTGAAGGCGGAACCGGCCCTGCACCCGCTGCTGAACCTGATCGCGCGCGCCGACGCCTGGGACCGGGTGTGCGTCGGTTCCTTCTCCGAGGCCCGTGTGGTGCGCGCCCAGCGGCTGGCCGGCCCGCGTCTGGCGACGTCGTACGGCACGCGCGGGGTGCTCGGTCTGCGGCTGCGGTCCTGGGGGGTGCCCGCGGCGCTGCGCCGGTCGGCCGTCGCCGCCCAGGTGCCGGAGACACAGTCGGGCATCCAGGTGGTGGACTCCCGCTTCGTCCGCGCCGCCCACGCGCGCGGGCTCCAGGTGCATGTGTGGACGGTCAACGAACCGGAGCGGATGCACCGGCTCCTGGATCTGGGAGTCGATGGCATCATGACCGATCACATCGACACGTTGCGCGAGGTCATGGAGGACCGGGGCGTCTGGGTCTGACGGCCCGTGCCGCTCCCGCGCGGCGCTTTTGAGCGGGAGCGAGGGGGGCACGGGTGGGTACCGACACCGTGCGGACGGCGACAGCCGACGAGTCCGACGACGGCGGCGCGAGAGCCGCCCGGCAGCGCGAACAGCGCGGCTGGTACTTCTACGACTGGGCGTGCTCCGTCTACTCGACGAGCGTGCTCACCGTGTTCCTCGGCCCCTATCTGACCTCGGTGGCCAAGGCGGCGGCCGACCCCGAGGGGTATGTGCACCCGCTGGGCATACCCGTGCGGGCGGGGTCCTTCTTCCCGTACGCGGTGTCCCTGTCGGTGGTCGTGGCCGTGCTGCTGATGCCGCTGGTGGGCGCGGCCGCCGACCGCTCCGGCCGCAAGAAGCCGCTGCTGGCGGCGGCCGCGTACACCGGTGCCGCGGCGACCACGGCCATGTTCTTCCTCGGCGGGGACCGCTATCTGCTCGGCGGGCTGCTGCTGATCGTGGCGAACGCGGCGCAGTCGGTCGCGATGATGCTCTACAACTCCTATCTGCCGCAGATCGCGCCGCCCGAGGAGCGCGACGCGGTCTCCTCGCGCGGCTGGGCGTTCGGCTACGCGGCGGGCTCCCTGGTCCTGGTGGTGAACCTGGTCCTGTATCTCGCGCACGACTCCTTCGGTGTCTCGGAGTCGATGGCGGTACGGATCTGTCTGGCCTCGGCGGGTCTGTGGTGGGGCGGCTTCACGCTGATCCCGCTGCTGCGGCTGCGGGACCGGCCGCCCGCCGTGCGCGAGACGACGGAGGCGGCGGGGACGGCGGGGGAGGCACCGACGGCTCCCGGGCTGCGCCAGCTCATGGCGACCCTGCGGGACATGCGCCGCCATCCCCTCACCCTCGCCTTCCTGCTGGCCTACCTCGTCTACAACGACGGCATCCAGACCGTGATCTCCCAGGCGTCGGTCTACGGCTCGGAGGAACTCGGTCTGAGCCAGTCCACGCTGATCGGCGCGGTCCTGCTGGTCCAGGTGCTGGCCGTGGCCGGCGCCCTCGGCATGGGCCGGCTCGCCCGGACCTACGGCGCGAAGCGCACGATCCTCGGCTCGCTGGTCGCCTGGACGCTCACCCTGGGCGCCGGATACTTCCTGCCCGAGGGCGCGCCGGTCGGCTTCTTCCTGCTGGCGGCGGCGATCGGGCTGGTCCTCGGCGGCAGCCAGGCCCTGTCCCGCTCGCTCTTCTCCCATCTGGTCCCGCCGGGCAAGGAGGCGGAGTACTTCTCCGCGTACGAGCTGAGCGACCGCGGGATGAGCTGGCTGGGGCCGCTGCTGTTCGGGATCACCTACCAGCTCACCGGCAGCTACCGGGACGCGATCCTGTCGCTGGTGGCCTTCTTCGTGCTCGGCTTCGTGCTGCTGGCACGGGTGCCGGTCCGGCGGGCGATCGACGCGGCCGGCAATCCCGTGCCCGAGAAGATTTAGCGCTCAAGGCGAAAGGGCGGTAGTGTACGCGTTTGGCCTGCCAGGCGTACCGTTACTGCGCGTCAAAGATGCCGAAACGCTGGGTGACATCTCCTTTCAGATGTGACAAACCGGGCGCCGGTGGGTACTGCACTGGTTGACAAGGCTGCGGCTACGACGGCGACGCATGACCCGGAACGGGACTCGGAACGGGAATCTTTACCGCCGACCGGACGTTGACCGGATGACGACGACAGCGACACCTGTCCTGTGGGCGACAAGCCCGGGAGGCACGATTCATGAGTGAGCGAGCTCTTCGCGGCACGCGCCTCGTGGTGACCAGCTACGAGACGGACCGCGGCATCGACCTGGCCCCGCGCCAGGCCGTGGAGTACGCATGCGAGAAGGGGCACCGCTTCGAGATGCCCTTCTCGGTGGAGGCGGAGATCCCGCCGGAGTGGGAGTGCAAGGTCTGCGGAGCCCCTGCGCTCCTCGTGGACGGCGACGGCCCTGAGGAGAAGAAGGCCAAGCCCGCGCGTACGCATTGGGACATGCTGATGGAGCGGCGCACCCGAGAGGAACTCGAAGAGGTCCTCGAGGAGCGCCTGGCCGTTCTGCGGTCCGGGGCGATGAACCTGGCGGTGCATCCCCGCGACAGCCGCAAGTCTGCGTAGCGGGAAGCCGGCGAACCTAGCGACACATACCAACGACCGCGGGCGCCGAACGTGAAACACGTTCGGCGCCCGCGGTCGTTGGTGCGCCCGGCTCGCCCGGCCGTTCTGCCGGGCGCAGGGCCTACGGCTCGTCGCGGATGACCTCGCCCTGGACCACCTTGCCGTCGGGGCGGTGGATTCGGACCTGCTGGTAGGCGTCGCCCAGGGAACCGGGGGCGCGCGCGGCGGACAGCAGCTTGCGCTCGGTGTAGGAGCCGACGGCCTTCTGGACCGGCGGCAGGAGCAGCAGCAGGCCCATCGCGTCGGAGATCAGGCCGGGGATGATCAGCAGCAGGCCGCCGAGCATCATCAGGCCGTTGCCACCGCCCCGGGTGGGGGCCGAGCCGCGCTGGAGCGCCTCGTTGAGATTGCGGAAGGCACGGCGGCCCGCGCGCTTGATGACCATCGAGCCGAGCACGACCCCGGCGACCAGCAGCAGGAAGACCGCGAGGCCGCCGGCCTGGCCGGCGACCAGTGTCAGCAGCCAGATCTCCAGCACCAGCCACACGGCGAGCCCCAGCGGCAGATACCTGCGCAGCTTGGAGCGGCGGCGCCGGGGCGCGCCCGGGCCGGTGGCACCGCCGGAGGCACCGGGGTTCGGGTACGTCGGGATCGGAGCGCCAGTCGTCATACGTCCAGTGTGCCTGGACGCGGCTCAGAGCGGCGTAAGGGGAGCATCAGCACCGGAAGCGGCAGCGGAAGGGGTCAGTCCTTCTTGTGCGGGGCCTGGGGCTGCCCGCCGCGCCCGGTGATCTTGCCGACCCGCTCCCCCACGCCCCACGCGGTGACCCTCCAGAGGGCCTCCACGAGGATGTCGCGGCTCATCTTGGAGTCGCCGTGCTCGCGCTCGACAAAGGTGATCGGGACCTCCACCACGTGGTAGCCGGCCTTGACGGCGCGGCGGGCCAGGTCGACCTGGAAGCAGTAGCCCTGGGAGGCGACCTCGTCGAGTCCGAGGCCCTCCAGGGTCTCGCGGCGGAACGCCCGGTAGCCGCCGGTGATGTCGCGCAGCGGCAGATCGAGGGCGAGCCGGGAGTAGAGGCTGCCGCCGCGGGAGATGACCTCGCGGGAGCGGGGCCAGTTCACGACCCGGCCGCCCGGCACCCAGCGGGAGCCCAGGACCAGGTCGGCGCCCTTGAGGGCGGTGAGCAGCCGGGGCAGTTCCTCGGGCTGGTGGGAGCCGTCGGCGTCCATCTCGATCAGGACGCCGTAGCCGTGCTCCATGCCCCAGCGGAATCCGGCGAGGTAGGCGGCGCCGAGGCCCTCCTTGCCCTTGCGGTGCAGGACCTGGACCCGGTCGTCCCCGGCGGCCAGTTCGTCGGCGAGCTTGCCGGTGCCGTCGGGGCTATTGTCGTCGGCCACCAGGACATGGGCCTCGGGAACGGCCTTGCGGACCCGGCCGACGATCCCCTTGATGTTCTCCGCCTCGTTGTAGGTCGGAATGATCACCAAGGCGGTGCCGAGCGGACCGAACCGCCTCCCCCGGTCCTGTGCCGCGAGGGTCCCGTCGCCGTCGTTCACTGCCTGCCCCTTCGTGTCCTTACGCAGGGAACCACCATAGTGGCCGCCGTCTGCGAAGACGTGGCGGGACGTTCGTACGGTGGTGTCGAATCGCTGCGCGCGGGGTAAGACTGTCGGTTTGGGCTCGTATGTACGCACCCGCACCGCGGCGGGGGGCCCGGCGCTCTTCGGGCCGACCTGGGGCCCGCTGGCTGCGGGTCGACCGAAAGCCGTTGTCTACTGAGCGCCCGGGCCCCACCCGGGTCACACCTCCCCGGCCGGACGGAACGTTCCCTCGCTGCGGCGCTGACGCTGAGCCTGGCTGCCAGTGGCGGTGCCCCGGTGCGGCACACCGTCCCTGACCCAGCGGCGCCGCCACGAGTGCGCGGACGTTTCGCGGCGGGGCGTCCGGTGGTGGACCCGGCCGAACCTACCGGCCCCCCGCCATCGGCTGTCAACAGCCGTGCGACCTGCGGATCTTCCGACAACGCGCAGGTCAGGGGGGCGCGGCAGGGACCGTACGACGGCGCGCGGACGGGTGATCTTCGGTGCCGGACGCCCGGCCGTCACTCGCCCGGCCGTACGTACACGGTCCGTCCGCCGACCACCGTGCGCAGACAGAGCGGCAGGTCACGGCCCGGGGTGAGGTCGGGCAGGCCCGGGGTGCCGGAGCGGGGGTCGGTGGACCAGCGGGCGACCCGGTCGTCGGGGGCCTGGACCACCAGTTCGTCGGTGCGCCAGACCGCGTAGTCGGCGGGGGCGCCCGGGACCAGCACACCGGCGTCGTCGCGGCCGACCGCCCGCCAGCCGCCACGGGTGTGGGCGGTGAAGGCGGCCCGGACGGAGACGCCGTGGCCGGGGCTGCGGTGGAAGGCGGCGGCGCGGACCGTGCCCCAGGGGTCGAGCGGGGTGACGGGACTGTCGGAGCCGAAGGCGAGCGGGACACCGGCCCGCAGCAGGGCCGCGAACGGGTTCAGGGTGCGGGCCCGCTCGACGCCCAGTCGCCGGGCGTACATGCCGTCCTCGCCGCCCCACAGGGCGTCGAAGGCGGGCTGCACGGAGGCGGTCAGGCCGAGTTCGGCGAAGGCCGCGATGGACTCGCGGGTGAGCATCTCGGCGTGCTCGACGCGGTGCCGGGCGGCGCGCACGCGCGCGAGGCCGAGCTTCTCGGCGGCGGCGCGCACCCCCTCGACGACGGCGGTCACGGCGGCGTCGCCGATGGCGTGGAAGCCGGCCTGGAGTCCGGCCTCGGTGCAGGCCACCACATGGGCGGCCACGTCGTCGGCGGTCAGGTAGGCGGTGCCGGTGTGGGCGGCGTCGCTGTAGGGGGCGTGCAGACAGGCGGTGTGGGAGCCGAGGGCGCCGTCCACGAACAGATCTCCGGCGGCGCCGAGCGCGCCCAGTTCGCGGGCCTTGGCCACCCCGGCCTCGCCCTGCTCGGCCCAGTAGCCGACGACCCGCGGCCCCGGCTCCTCGGCGGCGATCCGCAGCAGGTCCGCGAGGTCGTCCTCGGAGGAGATCTCGGGGCCCGCGCACTCGTGGACGGTGCCGATGCCGAGGGACGCGGCGTGCGCGAGGGCCGCGCGCTGGGCCTCGGCGCGGCGGGCCGGCGTCACGGCCGCGAACGCGGCGGCGCGGACGGCGTGGTGGGCGTCGGCGGTGAGCGGCCCGTCGGGCGCGCCGAGCCCGGGGGTCAGCTCCAGCAGGGCCGAGGTGACGACCGCCGAGTGCACGTCGATCCGGGACAGGTACAGGGGTCGGCCGCCGGTGGCGGTGTCGAGTTCGGCGCGGGTCGGCGGGCGGCCGCCGGGCCAGCGGGAGGCGTCCCAGCCGTGCCCGAGCAGCACCGTGTCCTGCGGCCGGGCGGCGGCGAAGTCCCGGACCAGGGCGAGGGCCGCCTCCAGGGTCGGGGCCGTGGAAAGGTCGAGGCCGGTCAGCGCGAGACCGGTCGACGTGGTGTGCACATGGGCGTCGGTGAACGCGGGGGTGACGAGGGCGCCGTCCAGGTCGACCACCTCGTCGACGCCGTCCGCGAAGGCGTCGGCGGCGCCCTCCGAGCCCACCCAGGCGACCTGGCCGCGCTCCACGACCATCGCGGTCGCGAAGGGATCGGCGGGGCTGTGGACCTCTCCTCGGCGGAGCAGGACGGTCTTCGGCTCGGGCGTGCGCTCACTCATGGGTGACAGTCTCGCGCCTCGCCGGGCCCGCCCGGCACACGGACCCCCTCAGATGCGCGGCGGCCGTGCCTCGTACGGCGTGGACAGCGCGACCGTCGTACGCGTCGACACGCCCGCCAGGGCGCGCAGCCGGCCGAGCAGCTCCTCCAGCTCGTGCGGGGTGGCCACCCGGACCTTGAGGATGTAGTTCTCGTCGCCGGCGACGCTGTGGCACGCCTCGATCTCCGGCACCCCGGCGAGCCGGTCGGCGATGTCGTCGGGGGCGCTGGGGTCGAACGGTTTCACCGAGATGAAGGCGGTCAGGGGCAGCCCGACGGCCTCCGGGTCGACGACGGCCGCGTAGCCGCGGATGACGCCGCGCTGTTCCAGCCGGCGCACCCGCTGGTGCACGGCCGACGTGGACAGGCCCGTGGCCTTGCCCAGATCGGTGTAACTCATCCGCCCGTCCTTGACGAGCAGCTGCACGATTTGTCGGTCCAGCTCCTCCATGACGGATGAACCTACAGTGCGGCCGATCTCCGCGTATACCTATGCAGCGCAGGTCATAGCCGGTTTGTGATGTGACGAGGGCGGACGGCCGCCGGGCATCTGCGGTTGGCATGTGACGAACGCCACAGACTTAGTTGAAGGTACGTGATGTCCTCGCGATTACCGCCGAGACGGGCTGGGAAGTGCTTGCTGTGGTCGAGGCCGCAGTGCCCGAACGGCCCAGCCCGAGGGGGAGAAACCCATGCAGAGTCTTAAGCGCCCTGGTCGCACCGCGCCCAAGCGGCACATGTCCGTGGTCGAGCCCGAGCCGGAGGGCGTCGAACCCGAGTACGACGCCGACGAACTCGACGCGTACGACAGCTTCGAGATGTACCGGGTGATCTGCCCGGACTGCGCACAGCCCATCGCGCTCCTGGCGGACGAGGAGATCCTGCCGGAGCACGCGCTGTGCGCCTCGCCGTGGAACCCGTTCGGTCTCACGGTCTGCCCCGGCACCGGGCGCACCGCGGCCGAGGCCCGGCCCGCCGACGAGTCCGTCGCACCCCAGGAGCAGGCCACCGCGGTGCTGCTGACACTGCCTCAGGGACTCGACTGGCGCACCCAGCCCTTCTCGCACGTCGGCGGCCCGGGCTCGCGCCCGATGCGCGTACCGGCGATGCGCCGCCACGCCGCCTGAGGCCGGCCCACCCCGACTTCGCCGCCGTCCCGCGCCCCGGCCGCCCGCAGGCCGCCGTGGTGCGGGACACGTGCGCCCGGATCCGTCCGGGCGGCCCGCGCTTCGGGCGAACGGCGGGACTTTCGCAACACGCCCTGCGCACCACACCCCGAACGCACCTCCGACGGTCCGAGCCGTGACCTGCGGTCGGGCACCGGCGTTTGCCCCGGTATGACCCCGACGTACACCGCGACGGCGGCACGGCACCGGCAGCTCTTCGTCCCCGTGCGCCCGGAGGCGGCGCTCCGCCCGGAGGCAGCGCGCCCCGAGGCTGCGCCGCGTCCGGAGGCGCCGCGCGCAGAATCGGTTCCGCTGGCGCCGCCGGTCCCCCAGGACCCGCCCATCTACCGCGCCCTCCAACACACTTGGGCCGAACGGGGCCGCACCCTGCCCGGGCGTCCCGACCCGGAGTGGGTACGGCTCGTGGCACCCCAGGTGCGGCCGGGGCAGTTCGGCGGAACGGCGGACCCGCTGGCGGGCGACGCGCACTGAGCCCGGCCCCGGATTGGTCCGAACCATTGACCCGGGTGGTCTAGTCCTCCTACCGTTTCGGACCGACGCCTCCCCGCGTTCATGCCAATCGGCGTGCGATCGCCTCCCTGTCCCCTGCGAGGAGACACCCGATGCACACCCCGATCCGCCCCCGCACCCGGCTGCGCGCCTTACTCTCGGCCGCCTGCTGCGCCGCGCTCGGCGCGGCCCTGCTCGCCGGTGCGGGCACCGCCACGGCGAACGAGCCCGCGCACGGCACGTCCCACGGCACGTCCCACGCCAACCGGTCCAAGGTCGTGGGCTACTTCACCGACTGGGGCATCTACGACCGCCAGTACTTCGTCAAGAACATCGAGACCTCCGGCTCCGCCGCCCGGCTCACCCACATCAACTACGCCTTCGGCAACGTCACCGACGGCAAGTGCGCCCTCGGCGACGCCTGGGCCGACACCGACAAGCCGTTCAGTGCCGCGGAGTCCGTGGACGGCGTCGCCGACACCGCGGACCAGCCGCTCGCCGGCAACTTCAACCAACTCCGCAAGCTGAAGAGGCTGCACCCGGATCTCAAGGTCATCTGGTCGTTCGGCGGCTGGAGTTGGTCCGGCGGCTTCGGCCAGGCGGCCGAGGACCCGGCGGCCTTCGCCAAGTCCTGCCACGACCTGGTCGAGGACCCCCGCTGGGCGGACGTCTTCGACGGCATCGACCTCGACTGGGAGTACCCCAACGCCTGCGGCATGACCTGCGACACCAGCGGTCGGGAGTCCTACCGGGACCTGATGAAGGCGGTGCGCGCCGCCTTCGGGAAGCGGGACCTGGTGACGGCCGCGATCACCGCGGACGCCTCCCCCGGCGGCCGGATCGACGCGGCGGACTACGCGGGCGCCGCCCGGTACGTCGACTGGTACAACCCCATGACGTACGACTACTTCGGCACCTGGGCGGCCACCGGACCGACGGCGCCCCACTCCCCGCTGACCTCTTACCGAGGCATCCCGCAGCAGGGCAACGACAGCGCGACCACGATCGCCAAGCTCAGGAGCCTGGGCATCCCCGCGCACAAACTGCTGCTGGGCATCGGCTTCTACGGGCGCGGCTGGACCGGTGTCACCCAGGCGAAGCCGGGCGGGACGGCCACCGGGCCGGCACCGGGCACGTACGAGGCGGGCAGCGAGGACTACAAGGTCCTCAAGGCGAAGTGCCCGGCGACCGGGACCGTCGGCGGCACGGCCTACGCCAAGTGCGGCCAGGAATGGTGGAGTTACGACACCCCGAGGACCATCAAGGACAAGATGCGCTACAAGGACCGCCAGGGCCTCGGCGGGACCTTCTTCTGGGAGCTGAGCGGGGACACCGCGAACGGTGAGCTGATCCGAGCGATCAAGTAGCCCGGCTCATGGGGCACTTGGGGCGGGAGACCACGAGCTTCCGCCCCAAGTGCCGTACTCGGACGCCGTGCCCAGGCGTCCCGTGCTCAGGCTTCCCGGCGGGCCGGCTCGGGGGCCGTGAAGGCCGGCTCCATCTCCTCGATGGCGCGCAGGGTGCCGCCCAGCGTCTTCACCAGCAGATCGCACATGGCGGCGCGGGAGAGTTCGGGACGGTCGATCCACTCCAGGGTGGCCCCCTCCACGCTGCACACCCAGGCCAGCAGGCCCATCCTGGGCAGTGCGGGGATGTCGCCTCGCCCGTAGGCGCCCTCGGCGATGGTCGCCACGATCGCCGCGCGCACCCCGTCCCGGACGGCGTGCACCTCGGTGTCGAAGCCGACGCCGCCGCTCACGATCGTGCGGAAGGCGGCCTGGTTGTGCTCGGCGTAGCGCAGATAGCCGTCGATCGTGCGCTGCACCCGGTCCACCGGGGACAGGTCGACACCGCTCGCGGCGAAGGAGACCAGGTCCGCGACCGAGTCCTGCACGATCGCCAGGTAATAGCCGCGCTTGGACTGGAAGTAGTAGTAGATCAGCCCCTTGGCGACATGCGCCTGACGCGCGATGTCGTCCATCGAGAGCGCGTCGTAGGACGTGTCGGCGAACAACCTGCGCCCGATGGCGATGAGTTCGGCACGGCGCGCGAGCGAACGCTCGGTTCCGCGCGCCCGGGGCCGTGCGGCGTCGCGCTGTTGGCTGATTTTCACTGTCGACCCGGTCTCCAACGGTCGGTGGGACGACGTCAGTATGTCAGGTCGAACCGGGCATCAGGTCACATCGGTCATACCGCGGACGGCAGGGGTGCGATCGCCCGTCAGAGCAGCCCGAGCTGGGTCACCAGCATCGCGACGACCACGACGAGGACCCAGCCCATCACGTGCTCGACGACCTTCGGACCGTCGTCACCGGGGCCGCCGGTGCGGGTGCGGACGGGGGTGGCTGCGTGTGCGGTCATGGTGGCTCACCGAGGTAGGACGGGCTGATTCCGGTCTGTCCACCTTGCCACCGTTCACGGGCTTTGCGGCCGAGAGCTTGCTCACACGCCGCACCCCCGCACGCGGTTCAGGCGCTCACGCCCACCGCGGCCAGCGCCGCGCGCTGCCGGGCCGTCGGGCGGGCCGGGAAGTAGAGGTAGCAGACTCCCCCGGTCCCGGAGGCCACCGCGCCGCTCGCGTTGTACCGCTTGGTGCGCAGCCAGACGTTCTCGAACTCCCGCCGCCGGTACACGCGCCGCACCGCCGCGTCGTCCGCCGCGTTGGGGTCGTTGGCGATCACATCGCCGGCGGCGGTGAAGCCGATCACGGTCATCAGGTGCCCGGCCGTGCCGTACCCCGCGCCGGTCAGCTCCTCCTTGAGGAAGGACTGCGAGGTCATGGCGGGGATCCCGGCGGCGATCAGGGTCTCCAGTTCGGTGAGGGAGGCGAGCCGGGTCACCACGCCCTGGAGGTCCTTGAAGGTGGCCGCGTAGGCCGCGTTGAACGGCCAGTTGCCGCAGCCGCCGTACTGGTGGTCGTAGGTGTGGCGGGCCGCGTGGCACACCTGCGGGTCGGAGTAGGACGGGTCGACCCACGCCAGTTGCGCGGGGGTGAGCCGGCCGCCCCAGTACTCGACGATCATCTGCGAGGAGGTGGGGCTGCACCACGCCTCGCCCCCGTTGTCGTACTCGGGATAGCGGCCCTTGTGGATCTCCTGCGAGTAGCGCGGCACCGCCAGCTCCCGCGCGAGGCCGGGCACCGAGGCGGGGACGGTGAAGCGGTCCGGGATGTCCGAGCCGGTGACGCCGGCCCGCCACACGGTCGGGGTGAGCGCGGTGCCGGGGCGGCGGTGCAGGGTCAGCCGCAGTCGGTACGACACCAGGAGCGGGCCCTTCGAGGCGTCGTCGAGAGCGAGGGTGTCCGTCCAGACCGTGCTGCGGCCGTCGCGCTGGCCGTCGACGGAGGTCCGCTTGATGTCCTGGTCGCCGGCGGCCCAGCGGCCCATCACGTACCAGGGGGTGTCCGTGCCGTCGGAGTAGCCGGCCTTCAGCTCGATCTGGAGCCAGGTGCCGGCCGGGGTGCTCGCGTTCCAGAAGGCGATGGCCTCGGTGGCGGGGACGGCGAACCGGTGGACGGGGGACGTCCAGGTCGCGTACTCCCAGGTCGCGGTCCTCGACGTGTGCGGGTCGGTGTGGTCGAGGGTGCCGAGCGGGGCGTCGAGGACCAGCCCCGGCCGGACGCCCGCGACGGCGCGGGTGCCGCGGGCGGTTCCGGTGCTCCAGTCGCCGTGCGTGAGCCAGGAACGGGTGTCGATCGGGCGGGCGGGGGCGGCGCCGGCCGCGGTGGCGGGTGCGGCCGTGCTGCCGGTCACCGTGGCGGTGACCGTGCCGGCGAGCGCGGCGCCGAGGAGGGTTCGGCGGGACGGCTGTTCCGGCATGTGCATGGCGGTGCCCCCTGAGGGTTCGGCGGGTGACTGTGTCGGCTGTCCGACCACCGGCCACTATGGACGTGCGGGTCGGGCATCGCCAGCATCCGGGGGGTGGGGTGGGACGTCGTGTCGTGTCTGCCGCGCCGTCGTGGCCGGTCGCGCAGTTCCCCGCGCCCCTGAGGGGATGCACCTGGCCGGAACGACATTGATCGGTCGGCCCGCATAAGCTGGCACGCACCCTCCGCCGACCCTTGGACCCGTCATCGACCCGCTCGTCTCCTGGATCCGCCGGCTCCCCCCGTCCTGTGGGCCCGTGCGGCTGGTCGGGGTCGACGGGTATGCCGGGTCGGGGAAGTCCACGTTCGCCGGGCGGCTGGCCGAGGCCCTCGGCGGGGCGCCGGTGCTGCATCTCGACGACGTCGCCAGCCACGACGAGCTGTTCGGCTGGACCGGCCGGCTGTTCGCCGAGGTGATCGAGCCCTTCGGCCGGGGCGCCACCGCGCACCCCGCGCCCTACGACTGGCGCGAGCGCCGCTTCGGACCGCCCCGCGCGCTGCCCCCGGACCCCGTCGTGCTGATCGAGGGCGTCGGTGCCGGACGCCGGGCGCTGCGGCCGTTCCTGGCGGGTCTGCTGTGGCTCGATCTGCCGCGCGAGACGGCCTGGGCGCGCGGTCGGGCACGGGACGGCGAGGAGCAGCGGGCGTTCTGGGACGGGTGGGTCCGAGCCGAGGAGAACCACTTCGACGAGGACCCGTCAAAACCGTACGCCGACTTCCTGGTACGGCAGTTGGGGACGGGGTACGAGGTGCTGGCGGGGCGCTCGGGAGACTCCGGCACCCGGTGGATCGTCACCCACCGTGAAGGACCACCCGCAATGTGGTGAACCTGTGAAGGCGCCTGCGCTCGAACTTCGCCAACTGCCTCAACTGTGCTTGACCGAGGGCCCGTACAGGACTTACGTTTCCAATGTGCGGCACATCGCAGCCGCCCTCAGTCGCGAAGCCCCCGGTTGTTCCCCCGTGATCGGGGGCTTCGTTCTGCCCGGGGCCCGTCTCCCGGCCGCCGCGCGCGCCGATCCGCTCACCCTGGGTCACCGTTCCCGTGTGCGCCCCGTGTGCTCCCACCTCGTCGAACGACCTGTCCGGCACCCTTCGGCGGGCACCTTCCCGCAGGTACGATGCCCTCGGTGCGACCTGTGAGAACTGCTGCGCGCACCTTGCAACTCCGGTCAGCGGCACAGCGGTTCGACCTAGGACAGCCGGCGGCCAGTGGCCCGCCGGGCGACCGACGGGGGCACGGTTCGTGGGGGACGTGATGGACTTCGGCACGCGAGGCCCCGAGGCACCGGCCGACCTCGCCTGGCTCCGAGGCGTGGACGCCTACACCATGGGCGCGTATCCACAGGCCGAGGAGGAGTTCCGCACCGCGGTGCGGATCGATCCCGGGATGGCCGACGGCTGGCTCGGGCTGCACGCCCTGCGGGTGGACACGACGACCGCGCTGCTGCGGATGTTCCGGCACCGCGAACGCTTCGGCGAACAGCGCGCCCGGCACCGGCGGCCGCTCAACTCCTGGTACTGGCTGGGCTGGTGGGTGCAGCCCGTGCTGGAGAGCCCGCGCGATCTGCTGCTGGCGCACGCCTCGCACTGGCTGGACGGCCGCCATGTGCCCGAGCTGGACCGGGCGTTGGCCGGGCTGCCACCCGTGGACACCGATCACCAGGTCCGCTTCCTGCACGCCTGCCGGGCGTATCTGGTCAAGGACTGGGAGCAGTTGGTCCGGCACACCGACCCGCTGCTCGGCGACGCGCTGCTGGGCATCGAGGCCGGTCTGTTCGGCGGGATGGCCCGGGTCCGGCTGGAGATGTACGGGCAGGCCGAGCCGATGCTGTCGACGGCCCTGATGCGCTGCCGCAGCGAGCAGCCGCAGCGCAAGGAACTGCGCTACTGGCTGGCCCGCGCCCATGAGGGCACCGGCCGTTCGGCGGCCGCGCTGCCGCTGTACCGGGCGGTGCACCGCGTGGACCCCGCCTTCATGGACACCTCGGCCCGGCTGGCCGCGATCGCCGAGGGCGACGGGTACGACGATCACGCCGACCTCGCGGCGATCACGCTCGCCGGGATCGGACAGGACAGCGTGGACGGGCCGGACGGCTTCGATCCGCTGTTCGGCACCGAGGGCAGGGAGCTGAAGCTGACCGAGCCGGCCGATCTGCCGCCGGTCGGCCCGCTGCCGTCGGTGTCCGACCCGGTGGTGCGCGAGAAGCCGCTCGTGCCCTCGTCGCTGCCCGCCGGTCCGACCGACCCCGTCTTACTCGAGGAGGCGCTCGCCGAGCTGGAGCGCATGGTGGGTCTGGAACCGGTGAAACGCCAGGTCAAGGCCCTGTCGGCACAGTTGAACATGGCCCGGCTGCGGGCCGGGCAGGGCCTTCCGGTCCAGCCGCCCAAACGGCACTTCGTCTTCTCCGGTCCGTCCGGCACCGGCAAGACCACGGTGGCCCGCATCCTGGGCCGGGTCTTCTACGCCCTCGGCCTCCTCGGCGGCGACCATCTGGTGGAGGCCCAGCGGGCCGACCTGGTCGGCGAGTACCTCGGCCAGACGGCGGTCAAGGCCAATGAACTCATCGACTCGGCCCTCGGCGGCGTCCTCTTCGTCGACGAGGCGTACTCGCTGTCCAACTCCGGCTACGGCAAGGGCGACGCGTACGGCGACGAGGCGTTGCAGGTGCTGCTGAAGCGGGCCGAGGACAACCGGGACCACCTGGTGGTGATCCTGGCCGGCTATCCGGAGGGCATGGACCGGCTGCTGGCCGCGAACCCCGGGCTCTCCTCGCGCTTCACGACGCGCGTCGACTTCCCCTCGTACCGTCCGCTGGAACTCACCTCCATCGGCGAGGTGCTGGCCGCGGAGAACGGCGACGTGTGGGACGAGGAGGCGCTCGACGAGCTGCGCTCGATCGCCGGGCATGTGGTGGACCAGGGGTGGATCGACGAGCTGGGCAACGGACGGTTCCTGCGCACCCTGTACGAGAAGAGCTGCGCCTACCGCGATCTGCGGCTGTCGACCTATCCGGGGACGCTCACCAGGGACGATCTGGCGACGCTGCGGCTGCCGGACCTGATGCAGGCGTACGGCGAGGTGCTGTCGGGTCGGGGACCCCAGGACCCGTCGCCCATGTGAGACGGGCGAGGTGAGACGACGGGGTGAGACACCCGGCCGTCGCGGGCGGGCGGAGGGTCTCCGCCCGCCCGCGACGGCTCAGGTGGCCAGGGCCTGTTCCGGGGTGCCCGTGGCTCTCGGTTCCCTCATCCGGACCTCCGGGACCGCCCGGTGCGCCGGGTCGGTGACCTCCCCGACCAGCAGCTCCAGGACGTCCTCCAGGGCGACCAGCCCCAGCACCCGGCCGGAGGCGTCCGCGACCTGCGCCAGATGGGTCGCCGCCCGGCGCATCACCGTGAGCGCGTCGTCCAGCGGGAGTTCCGGGCGCAGGGTGGTCATCGGACGCCACACCTGCTGCGGCACCGCCCGCTCGGAGTCCTCCAGGTCGAGGACGTCCTTCACATGGAGATAGCCCATGAAGGCGCCGGTCTCCGCGGCGATCGGGAACCGGGAGTAGCCGGTGCGGGCGGTCAGCTCCACGATCTCGCCCGGGGTGACCGACGGGCCGACGGTCACCAGCGACTCCCTCCGCAGCAGGACGTCCGTCACCGGGCGTGAGCCCAGTTCCAGCGCGTCCTCCAGGCGCTCCTGCTCCTCGGGGCCGAGGAGGCCGGCCTGTCCGGAGTCCTCCAGCAGACGGTTGAGCTGCTCGCTGGTGACGACGGCCTCCACCTCGTCCTTCGGCTCGACGTGGAAGAGCCGCAGGATGGCCCCGGCGCAGGCGCCGAGCGCGACGGTGATCGGCCGGCAGAGCCGGGCGAAGGCGACCAGACCGGGGCCGAGCCACAGCGCGGCCTTCTCCGGGGCCGCCATGGCGAGGTTCTTCGGGACCATCTCGCCGATCACGAGATGGAAGAAGACCACGGCGGCGAGCGCGATGACATAGCCCAGCGGATGGACCATGCCGTGCGGGATGTGCATCGACTCGAAGACCGGCTCCAGCAGATGCGCCACCGTCGGTTCGGCGACCGCGCCCAGGGTGAGGGAACAGACGGTGATGCCGAACTGGGCGGCGGCCATCATCTGCGGCAGCCGCTCCAGACCGTGCAGGACCTGACGGGCCCGCACGGTGCCCAGCGGTTCGATCTGGCTGCGGCGGACGGAGACGAGCGCGAACTCGGCGCCGACGAAGAAGCCGTTGGCGAGGACGAGCAGGCCGGCGAAGACCAGTTGGAGGAGGCTCATCGGGCGACCTCCACGACCGCGCCGGTCCGCACCAGGCGGATCCGCTCCGCCCGGTAGTGGCCGACCCGGCGCACCGAGAGCCGCCAGCCGGGCAGTTCGGCACGGTCGCCGACGGCCGGGATCCGGCCGAGCAGGTCGGCGACGAGGCCGGCGACCGTCTCGTAGGGGCCCTCGGGGACGTGCAGTCCTATCCGCTGGAGGGTGTCGACGCGGCAACTGCCGTCGACGTCCCAGGCGGGGCGGCCCTCCTCGGGCGGGGCGGCGGCCAGTTCGGGGATGTCCTGGCCGTCGTGCTCGTCGCGGACCTCGCCGACGATCTCCTCGACGATGTCCTCCAGGGTGACCACCCCGGCCGTACCGCCGTACTCGTCGACGACGACGGCGATGGGCTGCTCGCTGCGCAGCCGGGACAGCAGGGGCTGGACCGGCAGGGTCTCGGGGACCTGGAGGGCGGGGCGGGCGATCCGGGAGACGGGGGTGCGCAGCCGGTCGTGGACCGGGACCGCGAGGGCGTCCTTGAGATGGGCCATGCCGATGATCTCGTCGATCTTGTCGCGGTAGACGGGGAAGCGGGACAGGCCGGTGGCGCGGGTCAGGTTGACCACGTCCTCGGCGGTGGCCGACGCCTGGAGGGCGCTGACCTTCACACGCGGGGTCATGACGTGCTGCGCGGTCAGCTCGGCCAGGGACAGGGTGCGGACGAAGAGATCGGCCGTGTCCTGTTCGAGGGCGCCGGCCTGGGCCGAATGGCGGGCCAGGGAGACGAGTTCACCGGGGGTTCGGGCGGACGCCAGCTCCTCGGTGGGCTCCACGCCCAGGGCGCGCACCAGCCGGTTGGCGACCGTGTTCAGGGCGGCGATGACCGGCCGGAACAGACGGGAGAAGGCGTGCTGCGGACCGGCCACGAACCGGGCGACCTGGAGGGGCCTGGACACCGCCCAGTTCTTCGGCACCAGTTCGCCGACCACCATCTGGACGGCGGAGGCGAGCAGCATGCCGACGACCACGGCGACACCGCCGACGGCCCCCTCGGGGATGCCGACGGCCGTGAACGGGCCGCGCAGCAATGCGGCGAGGGCGGGTTCGGCGAGCATGCCGACGACCAGGGAGGTGATGGTGATGCCGAGCTGGGTGCCGGAGAGCTGGAAGGACAGCTCCTTCAGCGACTCCACGACCGTACGGGCGCGGCGGTCGCCTTCGGCGGCGGCCTTCTCGGCGTCCGGGCGGTCGACCGTGACGAGGCCGAACTCGGCGGCCACGAAGAAGCCGTTGGCCAGGATGAGCAGGAACGCGGCTGCCAGGAGCAGCAGGGGGATGGTCATGATGCCGCCGCCTCCGCAGGGAAGGGGGCGGCGCAGGTACTACAGGACGAACCGTCCATCGCCGGAGAGGGTCACTCCTCGGGTAGCAGGAACCCCCGTGCGCCCGGCTGGGCGCGACAGGGGTGGAGGCGGGAAGGGGAACGCCTCCGTCACCAGATTAATCAAGACAGGGGCATGAACGGCAGGGTGGCCGTCCCCGAGTCAGCCCTGATCTTGCTCCGGCCGGCCCTGATCCGGGCCGGGGGCGCTCTCGGGGTCGTGGATCGAGCGGGCCTCGACGAGGGCGCGCAGGGCGCGGGCGTCGGCGATGGCCTGCTTCCTGTCGATGCCGGGCTGGATGCCGAGCGCGGCCAGGCTGGTGCCGTCGCTGAGGTCGAGGAAGACCCAGGCGTCGCCCGTACGGAGGTTCACCCGGAGGATCTCCGCCCAGTCCAGGCGCCGCCGTCCCGCGATGTTCACGACGGTGACGCCGGAGTCGTCGGCGCGGACGCTGACCCGGGCGAACCGGGCCAGCACCCAGAAGATCAGGGCGCCGGTGAGGACGAAGCTGAGCTTCTCGCCCGGGCCGAGCTGCTCCAGGAGCAGGGCGACGGCGGAGATGACGAGGAAGATCACCACTCCGGCCGAGAGCAGCACCGCGCGGGTGCGGCCCGGCCGGAAGGTGACGGGGAGCGTGGGCAGGTCGGACAGGTCTGACATGGTTCCGGGGTTCTCAGAGGCGGCAGGCGTGGATGGCCGTGGTCAGGATGGCCCGGGCGCCGATGTCGTAGAGGTCGTCCATGATGCGCTGGGCCTCCTTGGAGGGGACCATGGCGCGGACGGCGACCCAGCCCTCGTTGTGCAGCGGGGAGACGGTCGGGGACTCCAGGCCGGGGGTGAGGGCGACGGCCTTCTCGAGCTGTTCGACCCGGCAGTCGTAGTCCATCATCACGTAGGTCCGGGCGACCAGGACGCCCTGGAGGCGGCGCAGGAACTGCTGGACCTTGGGTTCGGTGACGTCGTCGGGCTCGGCGCCGGTGCGGCGGATCACGATGGCCTCGGACTTCATGATGGGGTCGCCGAAGACCTCCAGGCCGGCGTTGCGCAGGGAGGTGCCGGTCTCGACGACGTCGGCGATGACCTCGGCGACGCCCAGTTCGATGGCGGTCTCGACGGCGCCGTCCAGGTGGACGACGGAGGCGTCGACGCCCTGCTCGGCGAGGTGCTTGGCGACGATGCCCTCGTAGGAGGTCGCGACGGTGCGGCCCTTGAGGTCCTCGGCGGAGGCGGCCGTGCCGGGCTTGGCGGCGAAGCGGAAGGTGGAGCGGGCGAAGCCGAGCGGGAGGATCTCCTCGGCGTCGGCGCCGGAGTCGATGAGCAGGTCGCGGCCGGTGACGCCGATGTCGAGGCGGCCGGAGGAGACGTAGATCGCGATGTCGCGGGGGCGGAGGTAGAAGAACTCGACCTCGTTCTCCGGGTCGACGATGCGCAGTTCCTTGGACTCGCGGCGCTGCTGGTAGCCGGCCTCATGCAGCATCTCCGCCGCAGGGCCGGACAGGGAACCCTTGTTGGGGACGGCGATGCGCAGCATGAGGTCGGCTTCCTTCGCGTGAAACGTGAAAAAGGGGCGGTCTGTGACAGAAGTGGTTCTACAGGTGGGCGTACACGTCGTCCAGTGAGATTCCGCGGGCGACCATCATCACCTGGACGTGGTAGAGCAGTTGCGAGATCTCCTCGGCGGCTGCTTCCTTGCCCTCGTACTCGGCGGCCATCCATACCTCGGCGGCCTCTTCGACGACCTTCTTGCCGATGGCATGGACGCCCTTCTCGACCAGTTCTGCGGTGCGGGAGGTGGCGGGATCGCCACTGGCGGCCTTCTGCTGGAGCTCGGTGAAGAGCTCCTCGAACGTCTTCTTGGACATGGTGCTGCCCACCCTACGCGCTCGGGCCGGCCCGTCAGTGCCAGGGTTCGGATACTGAACGCAGGGTGGCCGCGGTCGCCACCGCCGCCGTCACCGCCTCGTGTCCCTTGTCCTCGTTGGAGTCCTCCAGACCGGCCCGGTCGAGGGCCTGCTCCTCGGTGTCGCAGGTGAGGACGCCGTTGCTGACGGGGACGCCGGTGTCGACGGAGACCTGGGTGAGGCCCTGGGTGACGCCCTGGCACACGTACTCGAAGTGGGGGGTGCCGCCGCGGATGACGACCCCGAGGGCGACGATCGCGTCGTAGCCGCGGCCGGCCAGCGCCTTGGCGACGACCGGCAGTTCCCAGCTTCCGGGGACCCGGAGCAGGGTCGGCTCGTCGATGCCGAGGTCGTGCAGGGCGCGCAGGGCGCCGTCGACCAGTCCGTCCATCACCTTCTCGTGCCACTGGGCCGCGATGACGGCGACCCGCAGGTCACCCACATTGCGTACGGACAGTTCCGGTGCGCCCTTGCCGCTCACGTCTCTCCTCGGTGCTGTTCTTCGGTCTTACTGGTTGCCGCAGGGGGACACGGGGGCCGCGTCCAGCCAGGGCAGGTCGTGGCCCATCCGGTCCCGCTTGGTGCGCAGGTAGCGGATGTTGTGCTCGCCGGCCTGGACGGGCATCGGTTCGCGGGCGGCGACCTCGATGCCGTGCCGGACGAGCGCCTCGCTCTTCTCGGGGTTGTTGGTCAGCAGGCGGACGCTGCGCACGCCCAGGTCGGCGAGGATCCGCGCGCCGGCGCCGTAGTCGCGGGCGTCGGCGGGCAGGCCCAGCTCCAGGTTGGCGTCCAGGGTGTCGTGGCCCTGTTCCTGGAGTTCGTAGGCGCGCAGCTTGGACAGCAGTCCGATGCCGCGGCCCTCGTGTCCGCGCAGATAGACGACGACGCCCCGGCCCTCGCGCTGGATGCGCTCCAGGGACGCGTCGAGCTGGGGGCCGCAGTCGCAGCGCTGGGAGGCGAAGATGTCGCCGGTGAGGCATTCGGAGTGGAGCCGGACGAGGACGTCCTCGCCGTCGCCGATCTCGCCGTGGACCAGGGCGACGTGCTCGACGCCGTCGACGGTGGAGCGGTAGCCGTAGGCGGTGAAGGTGCCGTGGACGGTGGGCAGCCGGGTCTCGGCCTCGCGGCGGACGGTCGGCTCGGCGTCGCGGCGGTAGGCGATCAGGTCCTCGATGGAGATGATCGTCAGGCCGTGCTTGCGG
>NZ_JAANNX010000128.1:0-5687 GCF_013363615.1 Streptomyces sp. CAI-85
GGGAGCGGCCGATGGGGGCCCGGGTGAGCATCAGACCGAAGAGAAGGAGGACGACTACGGAACCCACATAGATGAGGACCTGCACCCAGGCGATGAACTCGGCGGTGAGCAGGAGGTATTCGACGGCGAGGCCGCCGAGGGCGACCACCAGCCACAGGGCGGCGTGCACCAGTTGCCGGGTGGTGACGGTGACCAGGGCGGCGGCCAGGGTGACCAGGCCGACGAGAAGGAAGGCGATCTCCACTCCGGTCGGGGAGAGGAAGCCCTGCGGCGCGGCCGCGGAGGCGAGGGTCATGACTCTCCTCCCTCGGGCGTGGTGGGCTCGGATCCGGCTTGAGCCTCGGAGTCGGCCTCGGCCTTGGCATCGGCTTCCGCCTCGGCTGCGGCTGCGGCCTGGGCGGCGGCCAGCTTGTCCGCGGTCTTGCGGGCGGCCGCGATCTCCTTCGGCTCCTCGGCGGCGGGGTCGAGGGCGGGCGGGGCCGGCACAGTCCACATCCACTCGCGGAGCTTGTCCCGCTCATGGGTGAGATCCCGGATGTCGGTCTCGGCGTACTCGAACTCCGGGGACCAGAACAGCGCGTCGAAAGGACAGACCTCGATGCAGATACCGCAGTACATGCACAGGGAGAAGTCGATGGCGAAGCGGTCGAGGACGTTGCGGCTGCGCTCGCGGCCACCCGGGGCGGCGGGCGGGACCGTCTCCTTGTGGGAGTCGATGTAGATGCACCAGTCGGGGCACTCACGGGCGCAGAGCATGCAGACCGTGCAGTTCTCCTCGAACAGGCCGATCACGCCGCGGGTGCGGGGCGGGAGTTCGGGCTGGACGTCCGGGTACTGCTCGGTGACGGTCTTCCTCGTCATCGTGCGCAGGGTGACGGCCAGGCCCTTGGCGAGGCCGCTGCCGGGAAAGGAGGCCATGGCTACCGGATCACCACCTTGACGACGCCGGTGAGGGCGATCTGAGCGAGAGAGAGGGGGACGAGGAGCGTCCAGGAGAGCTTCTGGAGCTGGTCCTCGCGCAGACGGGGGTAGGTCACGCGCAGCCAGATCACGATGAAGGCGAGCACGGCGGCCTTGAGCAGGGTCCAGACCCAGCCCAGTCCGTCCGCACCCCAGGGGCCGTGCCAGCCGCCCAGGAAGAGAACGGTGGTGAGACCGCACAGGACGACGATTCCGGCGTACTCGGCGAGGAGGAAGAGAGCGAAGCGCAGGCCGGTGTACTCGGTGTACGCGCCGAAGATGATCTCCGAGTCGGCGACGGGCATGTCGAACGGGGGGCGTTGGAGCTCGGCGAGGCCGGCGACGAAGAAGACGATCGCGCCGACGATCTGCCAGGGCAGCCACCACCACTCGAAGGCGTCCACGATGCCGGGCAGGGAGACCGTGCCGGCGGCCATCGCCACGGAGGCGGCGGTGAGCAGCATCGGCAGTTCGTAGGCGAGGAGTTGAGCGGCGGTGCGCAGTCCGCCGAGGAGGGAGAACTTGTTGGCGCTGGCCCAGCCGGCCATGAGGGAGCCGAGGACCCCGACGCCCATCACGGCGAGCACGAAGAAGACACCCGCGTCCAGGACCTGGCCGACGGCGCCCTCGCCGGGGCCGACGGGGATCACGAGGAGGACGAGGAGGTACGGCAGGAGGGCGACGGCGGGGGCGAGTTGGAAGATACGGCGGTCCGCGCCGGCGGGGACGACGTCCTCCTTCTGCGCGAACTTCACGCCGTCCGCGATGAGCTGGGCCCAGCCGTGGAAGCCACCGGCGTACATCGGACCGAGGCGGCCCTGCATATGGGCCATCACCTTGTGCTCGGTCTGACCGACGATCAGGGGGAAGGTGAGGAAGACGACGAAGACGATCAGGAGACGCAGCGCGACGTCGAGCACGTCGTTCATCGCGAGCCTCCTGGAGGGGTTTCGGGGGTGGGGGGTTCGGTCGAGGGGGAGTCGGGGTGGGGTTGCTCGGGGTCCGATGCCTGGTCGGGCGCGGGCGTGGGCCCGGGCTCTTGGACAGCCTCCGGCTCCTGAGGCGACTCCGGCTCCTGGGCCGGGCCCGCCTGCGACTCCTCCGGCCGCTCGGACGCTCCAGGCGCGGGCTGCTGCGGCCCTTCCGCCGGCTCAGGGTCCCCGGGCGCGGGCTGCTTCGGCTCTTCGACCGGCTCGGGCTTCCCCGGCGCGGGGCGCTTCGGCTGCTCGTCGCGGTCGGCGAAGGCTGGGCGGGCGTGGTGCCACGGGGCGTCCGCGCTGCGGGGGGCCGTGGCGGGGCGGTCCGGGGTGGGCGGCTGGGTGCGCTGGGAGGCGGAGCCCTCGGAGGCGGTGCGGGCTCGGCGCGGGCCGGCCGGGGGGCGGGGCGCCTCAGGGGTCTCCGGGGTCGCCTCGGGCGTCGCCCGTTGGGAGGCCGAACCGCCACTCGCCGTGCGGGCTCGGCGGGGGCCGGCCGGGGGTTGCGGGGCTGCGGTCGGGGTCTCCGGGGTCGCCTCGGGCGTCGTCCGCTGGGAGGCCGAGCCGCCGCTTGCCGTGCGGGCTCGGCGGGGGCCGGCGGGAGGTTGCGGGGCCGCGGCCGGGGTTTCCGCCAGGGCGTTCTCCGGGGGCGTCGTCCGCTGGGAGGCCGAGCCGCCGCCTGCGGTTCGCGCCCGGCGGGGGCCGGCGGGGGCCTGCGGGGGCGTAGGGGAGGCCGCGGCTTCCGTCTCCCCGCCGGTGCCGGCGGCGCCGGTGCTCGCGGCCGGCGTCGGGGGCCGGCTTGCTGAGCCCTCGCCGGCTGTGCGGGTGCGGCGGGGTGGGCGTTCGCCCGGGGTGCGGGTGGGGCGGGTAGGGGCTGGGGGGAGTTGGCCCTTGAGGGGACCCCACTCGTTGGGGTCGGGGACTCCGGGGGGCAGCATCTGGCGGCGTTTGGGGCCGCCGTGTTCCGACTCCCCCGGTTCCTTGGCGCCGGGCCATGCCTTGGCGACGCGGGCCGCGAGGACGAAGTCCTTGCGGAGGGGGTGGCCCTCGAAGTTCTCGGGGAGGAGGAGGTGGTCCAGGCCGGGGTGGCCGTCGAAGCGGACGCCGAACATCTCGTGCGTCTCGCGTTCGTGCCAGGCGGCGCCGGCGTAGACGTCGACGGCGGAGGGGAGGGAGGGTGACGCGTGCGGGACGGTCGTGCGGACCAGGAGGCGGCGGACCGGGGTGAGGGCGACGAGGTGGGCGGCGACTCGGAAGCCGGTGCCGGGTTCGTCGACGGCGCTCAGCCAGTCGAAGTAGGTGCAGGAGAGGTCGTCGCGGGCGACGCGGAGGGAGGTGAGCCAGGATGCCGGGGGGACGTCGACGGTGAGGACGTCGTAGGACTCCTCGGCGGTGGCGTCCGGGCCGAAGAGTTCGTCGGCGGGGGCGGGGAGCCAGCCGATGGTGGTCATCGGTCCTCCCGCGAGGAGGGTTCGGCCGGGGGTTTCACCAGGTCGCTCCGGAGGGCCGCGGTCGAGGGGCGGGAGGTGCCGTAGCGCTCGCCGAGGGACTCGCGGGCGATCTTCTCCTGGAGCTTGATGATGCCCTGGAGGAGGGCCTCGGGGCGGGGCGGGCAGCCGGGGACGTAGACGTCGACGGGGATGATCTGGTCGACGCCCTTGGTCACCGAGTAGGAGTCCCAGTAGGGGCCTCCGCAGTTGCTGCACGCGCCGAAGGAGATGACGTACTTCGGTTCGGGCATCTGCTCGTAGAGGCGCTTGACGGCCGGGGCCATCTTGTCGGTGACCGTGCCGGAGACGACCATCAGGTCGGCCTGGCGGGGGCCGGGCGCGAAGGGGATGACACCGAGGCGGATGAAGTCGTGGCGGGCCATCGACGCGGCGATGAACTCGATCGCGCAGCAGGCGAGGCCGAAGTTGAAGACCCAGAGCGAGTAGCGGCGGCCCCAGTTGAGGACCACTTTCATGGGCTCGGGCGCGAGGCGGGAGAGGGCGCCGAGGCGTTGGGGCTCGGGCAGCAGGACCGGCTCGGAGGCGGGTGGGGTCACGTCCATGCCAGGACCCCTTTCTTGTACGCGTAGAGCAGGCCGACGGCGAGGAAGCCGAGGAAGACGAACATCTCGACGAGGGTGGTGGCGCCGTAGCCGGGGGCGGCGAAGACCGTCGCCCAGGGGAACAGGAAGATCGAGTCGACGGCGAAGATGACGTAGAGGAAGGCGTAGACGTAGTAGCGGACCTGGGTGTGGGCCCAGCCCTCGCCGACGGGGTCGACGCCGCACTCGTAGGTGAGGAGCTTCTCGGGGGTGGGGACCACCGGGCGCAGGAGGCGTCCCGCGCCGAAGGCGACGGCGACGAAGAGCACGCCGACGACGGCGAGCAGTCCGACGACCGAATACGACTGGAAGTAGTCCGCCGCGACCTCGACGGTCGGTTCCCGCACGTCCGTCCCTCGCTCCCTGGCCCAGGTCCCGGCCTGCGTGGCCGTGACCGTGACCGCTCGGGCCTCACCGGCCACTTCGTCGTCCTCGGCATCGACAGGCGCCGTCGGCACCATCCGTGCCGCCGACGATCTGTACGCAGGGAGTCTAGGCCCTGATAAAGGGACGGTAAGCAGCCCGTCACGCCTCGATCCGGGACCGGGGGTTTTCCCCAGGGCGGTGGAGGCGGGGAACCTCATGGCGTCAGGGTCCGCGGCGCGGCAGGCTGGCCCGTATGACCGCATCCCAGTCCACCGCCTCCGCCCGGGGCGGCGCCCATGACCCGCGTCGGGCCGCCGTCCGGGAGTCCGTCGCCCCTCGCCGTGCCGGGGCCGGCGGGCACGACGACGACCGGCCGCCGCCGGTGCATTTCGCCTACGACCCGTGGACCTGGCAGGAGATCGCGCATCTGCTGGCGAATCTGCCGGTGTCGCTGTTCGGGTTCACGTATGTGATGACGGTGATCGTGACCGGGGCCGCGATGAGTGTCACGGTGATCGGGTTGCCGTTGCTGGCGCTCGGTCTGGCGGGGGCGCGGTTGATCGGGCGGTTCGAGCGGGGGCGGGCGCGGTTGCTGCTCGGGCTGCGGATCGACGAGCCGAGTCCGCTGCCCGTGCAGCGGGCGGGCGGGCCGTTGTCGTGGATGTGGCTGGCGTTGAAGGATCCGGTGGCCTGGCGGACCGTGCTGTACGACGTGATCCGGCTGCCCTGGGGGATCCTCACCTTCACGGTGGCGCTGACCTCGATGTTCGTGCTGTGGCCGGTGCTGCCGTATCTGGCGCGAGGTCTGGCCAACGCGGACCGGGCGATGGTGCGGGCGCTGCTGTCGCCGTCGGACGAGCTGGAGCGGCGGATCGCCGAGCTGGAGTCCGACCGGGGGGTGGTCGTCGACACGGCGGCCGCCGATCTACGGCGCATCGAGCGGGATCTGCACGACGGGGCGCAGGCCCGGCTCGTGAATCTCGCGATGGGCCTGGGTCTGGCGAAGGAGAAGCTGCTGGAGGACCCGGATGCGGCCTCGGCGATGGTGGAGGAGGCGCACGGCGAGGTGAAGCTGGCGCTCCAGGAGCTGCGGGATCTGGCGCGCGGGATCCACCCGGCGGTGCTGACCGACCGCGGGCTGGACGCCGCGCTGTCCTCGGTGGCCTCGCGGTGCACGGTGCCGGTGAAGGTGACCGCCGACCTGGAGTCGAGGCCGGCGGCGGCGATCGAGGGGATCGCCTACTTCACCGTCTCCGAGCTGCTCCAGAACGTCAGCAAGCACAGCCGGGCCCGGT